>CADBMM010000212.1 GCA_902795795.1 uncultured Lachnospiraceae bacterium
ATTGCCGATCATCGTTATGAGATGTTCCGTATTTTGATCGAAATGGCGCATCCGGATGCGATCCTGGCTCACGATGACTGGGGCTCCAAAACGTCGCTCTTCATAAAACCTGATTTATGGCGCGAGTTTATCAAGCCGCATTACGAACGCATCTATGGCATGTGCCATGATAACGGCGTGATCGTTATTCATCATTCTGATTCCTTCTGTGAACCGATCGTAGAAGACATGGTGGACTGCCATATAGATGTCTGGCAGGGTGTCCTGCCACAGAATGATATCGCCATGCTGCAGGAGAAACTGGACGGACGCATTACTTTCCAGGGAGGTCTGGAGAGCGGCATTATTGATAACGTTGAATGTACGGAAGAGGAAGTTCGCGCGCATGTGCAGGATATCTGCGAGAAATTCGGACCGGGCGGACACTTTATCCCAAGCGTTACGCATGGCGGACCGGACGCTTTGATCAAGGGACGTTATGAGATCATTAATGAAGAAATTGATAAATATAATAAGAAACATTACGGAATCTGACTGCACTAATCATGAATCAGATCCGTTCTGTACTTTATGATTCTGAAATTAAAACAGTGCCCCTGGGATGTCTAAAGACTCAGGGGCATTCTTCTGAGAAGAGGAGAAAAGAAAATGGGTTTTTATGAACAGTATTTTGCCCGCGGAGGAGCCTGCCCGGTAATGCAGTTTCCCGGCATACCTTCGGATGCCGTACGCCAGGCGGTTTGTATAGACGAGAGAGTGGTTCCCGGATCGCTCTTTGGTTGTGTTCAGTGGATCCTGAAGGATTTTACAACTGAGGATCTGATCGCCCATGATACCGACGAGCTTCATATGTTTGTCGGGGGGGGATCCAAAAGATCATGACAATTTAAATGCTGAGGTGACTTTTCAGATCGAGAATGATAAACTTGTGTTCTCCGATACCTGTTTTGTGTTCGTTCCAAAAGGATTTGCGCATGGCATCATAGCTATAAAGAATTTGAAAAAACCGATACTTCATTATATTATGCAGGTACATGCCACAAATTACAGCTATTTTCCGGCAGTTCCAAAAGAGCCAGCCGGAAAATATCTCGGGCACAGGGTGACAAAATATGCGCGTACGGACGGTAAAATGCCCACGCCTCCTGAAGGATTCCTGACCTTCCTTCTTTGGGTCGACGGAATTCGCATTCCAGATGCTCCTTATACGGAATCCGTCTGGTTCCATACGACGAATGACACCGGTCCGGTCAACCATACACATGAAGACATGGATGAGTTTATAGCCTTTATCGGAAGTGATCCGGAGCATCCGGAGGAGCTGAACGGTGATATTAGTCTTGTAATTGGTGACGAAATCATTCATACTACTAAAAGCACCATCGTTTACATTCCAAGGAGAGTTCCGCACGGACCGTTGCTGGTACACGAACTGAAAAAGGATATCCTGCATTTTTCCGGTGGTAATGGCAGTAATTATCGTAAAGACTCAGTTTGAAAAAACAGCCTGATATGTGAATAATGTGGGGAGACTTTATGATCAAATAAAACGGTTTCAAGATTAATGTTTAGAAAGGCATACTGTTGGAAATATTACTGTTTGTTATTTGCATAGCGGCATCCTCTATCGGCGCCGTTGTCGGCGCCGGCGGAGGGGTAATTATAAAACCTCTAGTGGACCTGACCGGATTTCTTCCGGTATCTACAGTCAGCTTCTGTAGTGGGTGCACCGTTCTTTGCATGTCTGTTAGTTCACTGATTCGTACAAGGAATAACGGCGTACGCCTGGATGCACGTATCGGCACGGTTCTCGCCATCGGTGCTGCCGGAGGAGGACTTCTGGGGCAGTATATTTTTGATTTTATCCGCCTGTCATCAAATAATGAAAAATTCCTTGGAGCAGCGCAGTCGATCATCCTCTTCCTGATAATGGTCGTTATCCTGATTTATATCTGTAAAAAAGAAAGGCTGCCCTCACTGCATGTAAAGTCGCTTGCTCCGACCGCATTTATTGGCCTTTTTCTGGGCATGATTTCTGCTTTTCTCGGAATTGGCGGTGGACCTTTAAATGTTGCACTCCTGTTTCTTTTCTTTTCTATGGATGCAAAAACCGCTGCAAAAACGTCATTATATATTATCATTTTTTCTCAGGTCACCAGCCTGGTTATGACGCTTGCGTCCGGAACAGTTCCGTCTTTTAGTTGGCCGGTTCTTATATCCATGGCTGCCGGCGGTGTAGGAGGAGCATTGATTGGCGCGGCAATTACAAAACGGATCAATAACAAGGGGGTAGAGCGGCTTATGAAGGCGCTTATCCTGATCGTTATGTTAATATGTATCTTCAATTCAGTAAAATTCATTTCTCAGATGTAACTGAGCCGTTATGCTTCCCGCATCATACATTAAAAGAGGCTGACGCATTGTATGTTTGAGATGCATTATTTACATTACCAGATCAAATCCGACCGTATGGCCGGATTTTTTATTAAACATATAGATCTCAGGTATGTTAAAGCATCATAGGAAGTCAGGAACACGTCAATACATCACCGGAAACCACGAAACTTGTAAAACATTCCAATGTATGGTATAAATTAGAAGTTAAAGTTTCTTAATAATTATTTACGGAGTTAACAGATCAGATGCAGATAAACGGAACGGAAACACTGCTTACGCTGCCTAAATCAAAAATGGCGAGGGACAGGCTGTTTTTTGTTTTAAAGATAATTTTTACAATTCTTGCTCTCGCGGTCCTGTTTGTCGGTTCATGGGCGCTTTTCACGATCAAATGGGGAAGCGAGACATGGAGTGACCTGAAACTTAATGAAATGATATATACGCTGATGATGCCGCTGGACGGTACGAACAGCGGTATGATAACGGATCATATCCGTTCATGTGTTATGCCGGCGGCCATTATCACGCTGGCTGCGCTTGTATTCCTTATCATTATCAGACACAGGCGGACGGCTTATACGATAACACAGATCGCCGCAGCCATGGCGGGCGTTATTCTTGCGGCTAAAGGGTCTACCTATGCATGGGAGGTCCTGGATCTTTCGACTTATCTTGAAAACCAGGAAACATACAGTTCATTCATTGACGAGAATTATATCGATCCTGCAAATGTTCCACTGGAATTTCCTGAAGAAAAAAGGAATCTTATTTATATCTATCTTGAATCTGTAGAAGCGACCTTTGCCGATCAGGAATCGGGCGGTGCTTTCGAAAAGAACGTTATACCGGAGCTCACGCAGATCGCTCTTGAAAATGAGACTTTTGCCGGCGCCGGCAGTACCGTTATAAACGGAGGACATGCGATGACCGGCGCGACATGGACGATCGCAGCCATGTTTGCCCAGACTACCGGACTGCCGCTCACTATTCCTATCGACAGCAATTCAATGGCTCTCCAGAACGAATTTTTCCCTGGTGTCACTGCCCTCGGAGATATTCTTAAGAATGAGGGATATAAGCAGGTCTTCCTGCTGGGATCGGACGTCACCTTCGGCGGAAGACAGCTCTATTTTTCCCAGCACGGGGATTATGAACTCAGGGATTATTACTATTATGTGAATAACGGAACGATTCCTCCAGATTACTTTGTATGGTGGGGATATGAAGACAAATACCTTTTTGAGAACGCAAAAGCCACGCTGGCAGAGCTTTCAAAGGGAAAAGAACCGTTCAATCTGACAATGCTGACCGTTGATACTCATTTTGAGGATGGTTATGTATGCGACTTGTGCGGCAATGAATTTGACGATCAGTATTCAAATGTATATGCATGCTCGAGCCGGCAGGTGGCGGAATTCCTTAAGTGGCTTGAAAAACAGCCGTATTATGATGATACTACGGTTATTATTGCCGGTGATCATAAGACCATGGATAAGGATTTCTGTGCAGGTGTTTCCGCTGAATATGACAGAAAAACATATTTTGCGATCATTAATTCGCCCGAAAAGCCGGAAAATGATATAGAAAGACAGTATTCTACTTTTGACATTTTCCCGACGACGATCGCCGCGCTTGGCGTGGATATCCCCGGAGACAGACTTGGACTGGGCGTAAACCTCTATTCAGCAGAGAAGACCATGTATGAGATCTACGGTGAAAAGCTGTTTAACGAGGGTCTGGCGTCAAGATCGGATCTTATGGAGAAGCTTACAGCCGGTATAGATAAGGATTATGCCGGACTTGAGATCGGAAAGTACGATGAAGCAACTCATTCTGTGGAAGTGGATGCATTTGGCGTTTCCCTGCCGGCAAATTCCAATGGATTGCTTTTATATGTATGGCCTGCGGGAAATGAAGAAGTCAAAAAGGCGTATGCGATGAAAGCCGAGGATGAAGATTCGTTTTCATTTGTCATACCGCTTGACGATTTCGGCAATATGAATGGTACGTATAATATTCATCTCTATTCCAATGGCGTTGCACGTGATACGTTCCTTGCGGCCACAAAGATGGTGATCGATGATCCGAATGCTGAAGAGGGTATCTATCAGGTCGAGGCTGAGACGACCGTTCAGATCAGCCCATATGACTATTCTACCGGATTTTTTGCCATAGAATTGCTTAATGTGCCGAAAGATACGGTTCAGCTCAGCGTTGCAGTTTGGGTAAAGAGCGATCAGAGCGATTTGAAGTGGTATGACGGAACGCCAGATGAGTTCGGGGTTTATACGATATATATTCCGGCTTCGGAATTCGGTACTCTCGTTGTCGATTATAACATTCATTGCTATGCGGCAAATGTCAACGGCGAGACGAAGATGCTTGCGGCAGTTTCGACGCCTGTGGGCTGACATCCTGCGCGCAGTTGATAAAAACCTGAAGATGTTATATAATATGATAATATTTTGTAAAAATATTGTAAAAAATATGCTGAATGGCATTCTTGCATTAGGTAAGGACCTGCGGTACAGGTGATTTCGGAGGAAGTTAATGAAAAGAAGCAGTTTTAAAGTAAAGATCCTGTCTGTGACGTTGACGGTGGTCATGCTGGCCGGAAGCGCACTTTCCGTATGGGCGGATGAACCGGAACCGGCAGAAACCATAGACAGCTCTGTCATGGAAACCAGTGTAACTTCAGAAAGCAGTGAAGGAAGTACATCCAATAGCAGTGAAGCCGGGACTGAAGGAAGCACTTCCGGCAGCAGTTCCTCATCCGTTACGGAGACCACGTCCGAAAGCAGCGTGCCCGAGACAACAGGAAACTCATCTGGAAGTACGACAGTAAGTACGGACGGTGTGTCTGAAGTCAGTTCCACAAATACGGTTTCCAATACCGCAGCTTCTTCAGGAAGCAGCGATGAAAACATCGATCCTTCTTCAGAAAGCAGCAATAATGAGACTGATCCTTCTGCTACCGGCATTTCGGAAACTGAAGATCCGGCAGCCGGTGTCGGTACGGGATTGGGTGCGCCACCGGAACCCGAGATAAATCTGGTGTTTAATGCAGAATATACCCGTTTCGATCTGGTCTTCAGCGGATATGAAGCTGCTGAAGGAGAGACTCTGCGGGCAGCATTATGGAGCGATACACGCGGACAGGACGATCTGGAGTGGGTCGAGCTCACCCTGCAGACTGATGGTAAATTTAAAAAGACGGTAAATATCTCGGATTTTGCAGATCCGGGACAGTTAGATATTCATGTATACAGGTTCGGAGCTGATGGCTCGGCTGCTTATGTGGCAGGCAAATCCGATGAGATACCGACAGTTACAGTCGGAGATCTGAAGCTTGTATCTGGAATGTCGGACGGCAAGGCAGTGATCTCTTCTGAAATGGTAAGCTCTCCAAGCGGTATAAAAAGCGCCAGGGCGGCAGCCTGGAGCAAGGCCGATCAGAGCGATATTTACTGGTACAACATGGAGGAGGATACCTCAGGGAACTGGACGTTCAACATCGACTTAAAGAACCACAATAATAACGCGGGAAATTACAACGTGCACATGTACGCTGTGGACGGGAACGGTTTTTCACGGTACGCTGCGGGAAAGACCTTTGACTTCAGCGGACTTACCGGAGTGCTTTCTGTGAATGTGAAAGCTTCTGATGAAACATACACAGCGGAAATAAGCGGATTTTCGAGCGCGGCTCCCTATAATGAGATAAGAGTCGCAACATGGACAGATGCAGGCGGTCAGGATGATATAAAGTGGCATTCCTTAACAGTATCGGGCAGTACGGCCTCTGTTACCGCACCTGTCTCAGATTTCAAACATTTTGGAACGGCATATGCCCACGCATATGTAGCAATGGCAAACGGTCAGTCAATGTTCCTCGATGGCTGTGAATTCACATTTGAAGCACCCACTTCAGGCAAGCTGACGGCAGCAATCGATGATTCAAAAGGCAGCTTTGTTCTCACACTGCCTGATCTTCAGACGGATCTGCCTGTAAAAGAAGTCAAAATGGCAGTATGGAGTGCAGCTGACCAGTCCAACCTTCAATGGTATACTGCAGTTAAATCCGGAACTGACTATGTGGTAAATGGAAACCTTTCAAATCATAAGAGCATGTCCGGAAAGTATACAGCCCATGTTTACGTATATCCGGAAAATGCTCCTGGGGTATGTGTTTCCGGTACTTCAATGGAGTTCGGCGATTCTCAGGGTGAGATATTGTTCGAGGATAACGGTGCAGGAACTCCCGGGAATGAGGAAAAAAGTTACAGGCTGAGCATCTCAAATGTGGTATCTAAAAACGGTATATCACAGCTTCAGTTTGCTGTATGGAATACAGACAATACCGGCAATATCAGATGGTATACAGCGTCTAAGGCGTCAGACGGCGGTTATTATGCCGACGTGCCGATAAGTGATTTCAAGGCCCTTGGACAGTATGTGACACATGCATATGTAACAGATAATTACGGACATAAGACCTATCTTGACGGCAAGATAATAATGAACGTGACAGGTACGGTCACGGGAGCATCCATGGATGCCGAAAACGAAGATCCCGCAAAAGGCACTTTTGATGTGGTGGTAAAGGGTGCGACTGCACCATCCGGAATAGAGAGCATGACATTCTATGTCTGGACAGCTTCGGATCAGAGCGATATGTCTACATACACCGCTGCACCGCAAAGTGACGGCAGCTATAAGGCAACAGTAAACATAGCTAATCATGGTTACAACAGCGGTACATTCTATATCCATGCATATTCGGTCATGGGCAACGGGATAAATCTTTATACCGTCGGCACGAATCATACATTCAAACCGGACAGCATAGTATTCGTTACAAAGCCCGAAGACGGAGTCAGATATGTCGGAATAACAGTTCCGGCAGCTACACCTGTACAGTTCGCGGTATGGAGTGATAAAAACGGACTGGATGATGTGAAATGGTATAATTCATCGGAAACTCCTTCAAAAGCTGAGACCACAGTTGCACTGATCAATCATGACGGGTCCGGAGCATATCACGTGCATGCATACAGCGGAAGCGTATTCCTGGGCGGAACAACATTTGAAGTAAGCGCTGAAGAAGTAAAGACAGGCTGGGTCTATGAAGGCGGCTATAAGTTCTATTATAAGAACGGTGCAAGGCTGTCCGATCTCAGGAGCATTGTCGGCGGACCTTACATTATCTTCATCAACCGTGTAACGAACACCATGAATATCTTCTCGTATGATTATGCGACCGGCCAGTATATCATCCCTGTAGTCTGCTTCGCATGCTCGTGCGGTATTCCGGGTGGTTACGACACGGTAGCCGGCAACTTTACGCTCGGAGCAAAATACAGATGGAAAGAACTTATGGGACCGTCATACGGACAGTATGTATGCAATATCGTAGCGGATTATTATATCCATTCCGTAGCAGGCTACAACATGACGAGTTACAACCTCAATCCGTATGATTACAATATGCTCGGAAATAATGCTTCGCACGGATGCGTAAGACTTAATGTCGCAAACGCAAAATGGGTATATGAAAATGTACCTTCCGGATCACCTATCTACATTTACGACAGCTACGATCCGGGTCCGTACGGGAAACCGGGAACTATTAAAATACCTGCGACCCAGAACTGGGATCCCACAGATCCTGCGATCACAGGTTAAGGAGGAATATGGTAAAAAGAATAATAAGGATCTTTTCCACAGTTCTCTGTATAGGCATGTGTCTGGTGCTTCCGGAGATCGCCCGTGCTGAAGAGAATACGGAAAACGAACCTGCCGTCATTTCCGGGTCAGTGACCGAAGAGAGCGGCATATATTCAGAAAATATTGATGAAACAACAGGGGCAGAAGATCTTTCTGCTCCTGAAAGTGATGTAAATACGGAGACTTATGAAGGTCAGGGTCTCGGAGCAGGCGAGGGTCTCGGAGCTCCGGAACCGGAAGTACAGGCTGCACCGTCAGCGCAGAGCGTTACGATGGTGATGAATGGTACTGATGATCCGGGATTTACAGTCACGGTAAGCGGGCTTTACGCTCCGGGAGGCATAAAGGAGCTTCGCGCTGCAGTGTGGAGCAGGGCCGACCAGCGTAATCTCGTGTGGTATACGGAACCTGCGTTGAATGATTCCGGCGCATATGTGTATACATCGACACTGGCTTCACATGGCAGTCTGGAAGGAATCTACTATGCCCATGTGTATCTTATCGACAATGAAGGGAAAGCATATTTTGTAGGCGGAACTGCCGCAAATGCGCAGGTTTCTTATTCGGGAATAACGGCTGCATATGATCCTGCTTCGAAAACAGCCGGTTTTGCGCTGAACGATCTGACCGGATACGGACTTGTCGACCATGTCGTATATTATGTATGGAGTGACAATAAAGGGCAGGACGACCTGAAAGCCATTACGGCCTCTTCGGCAAGTGCGTACGGACAGATGGTCGACATGACCCAGTTTAAAGATACGGGCGTATATTATGTACATTGTTACGCTTTCATGAAGGACGGCACAAACAGGTTCGTTGACGGCAAAAAATTTGAAGTCACATCGGAAGCGGCACCTGCATCAGAACCGTCTGCCGGTGGGGTTTCTATAGAGACCGGCGATCTTAACAGCCCGGAATTCGCGGTTGCTGTTAAGAATGTCAACGCTCCGACAGGAATAAAGGAACTGAAAGTTGCTGTGTGGAGCGAGGCCGATCAGAGCAATCTGGTGTGGTATACGAACTATAGTGCAGGAAGCGACGGAACATATGCTTTCAATAACTGCTCACTTGCTTCGCACAAATCGCTTGAAGGCAGGTATAACGCCCATGTTTACCTTGTAGATAATAACGGCAAGTCATATTTCCTTGGCGGAGTTTCAAAGGATATAGCCGTAATTCATTCCGGGATAACGGCAGCTTATGATCAGGGAAGCGGGCAGAGCTCATTTGCAGTAAACGATCTTTCCTCCTATGGCCTTTTTGACTCTGTGACATACTATGTATGGAGTGAGGAGGGCGGCCAGGATGATATTAAGACATATACCGTATCAGCAAGTCCTTATTCCAAAACCATCAGCATGTCCGATTTTAAAAAGACCGGTACATATATCGTGCATTGCTACGCAAAAATGAAAAACGGCGCGGGCAAATTCATCGATGGCAAGACTTTTAATGTGACGGCTTCTTCCGGATCGAATACAGGATCGGGAGAGACCTCAGCTGACGGCGTCTCGCTCAGCTGGAGCGCTGACAGTTCAGATTTCACAGTTTCCGTAAAAGGGCTCAATGCGCCGAACGGCATAAAAGAGCTGAAGGCTGCGGTATGGAGCGAAGCAGATCAGAGCAATCTGGTATGGTATACGGGTTATACAAAAAACAGTGATGGTTCTTTTACATTCAGCAACTGTTCACTTTCACAGCATAAAAATCTGGAAGGAAAATACAACGCCCATGTCTATCTTGTAGACAACAGCGGCAAGACGTCGTTTGTCGGAGGCGTTTCGAAAGATATCGCAGTTTCATATTCCGGAATAAGCATTTCCTATTACAAGAGCACCCAGAAGGCGGCGCTCGCGGCGGGAAGCATAGCCGATTACGGCCTTACCGATAGATTAATTTATTATGTATGGAGCGATGTCGGCGGACAGGATGATCTTAAATCATTTACGGTATCCCGCAGCGCCGGATTTGAGCAGACTGTTGACATTAACGAGTTCAACAGGAACGGAACTTACCATGTACATTGCTATGCCGTGCTCAAAAACGGTGAAACCAGATTTGTCGATGGAAAGAAATTCATCGTATCTGGTCTGGATATCAAAGCAGAGTGCGTTGTTGAGCTGCTCTCTGAATCACAGGTCAAAATAACTGTTATCGGCGCCAGCGTGAACGGGCAGGAGCCGGACCGCGTTCTCATGCCGACATGGAGCTTAGCGACATCTGTAGACGCGTCAAATGAACAGGACGATCTCGTCTGGTACGAAGCCGAGAAAAATGAAGATGGTTCATTCTCGGCCATCATCAACAGATATCATCATTTGAGCAGCGGCACTTTCGCCACACATGTCTACGCATATGCCGGAGCAGAAAGTCAGTTCCAGGTCGGAAGGACATACAGCCTTTACAAGATCGAGGCCTTTGGCGGGCAAAATGCAGAGGTCGTTAAGAATATCCTGTACGCTGTCGAAACAGGCGGGCAGGTCTACGGAAACTGCAGATACAATGATTTCACACCGGCGTACGCCGTAACTTCGTCGGAGACCGGAATAACCATAGGAGCAGGTTCCTGGTTCGGACGTAAGGCTGTACAGCTGCTTCTTGATATAAGGGCTGCGGATCCCGCGCTCTTTGCAGCTTACGACTCCTGCGGCATAGGGATAGATCTTGATAATCTTCTGAATATGGATGTAAGCTACTGGGATTACTATGGCGGCGGTGATATCGGAGGATACTTTACACGTGGCAGTGATAAGGCTGTTGCCATCCAGAACATTATTTCGACACCTGTCGGCATAGCTATTCAGGACAGCAACTTCATTGCTTATACGGCAAACTATATAAATGCTGCCGCTTCGCTTGGAGTAAGGGATATCGATGCCCAGATATTCGCAGCGAATCTCAATCATCTCGGAGGGCCATCGGCTCTTCGTAGGATAGTAGCCAACGTGAAAAACGCGGGTCTGGATCTTACAATGGAAAACATATGGGCAGTGATGCTCAATGATGTGAACGATGCTTCATCCAACCATCAGGTCGGAGACAGCATGTATCACAGACGGCACACTTTAATAATGCGCTGGATATATGATTATCTGAATTAAAATAATATTGCGGAGGAAAACATGCGTACATACCTGGTCACCGGCGGAGCCGGATTCATAGGATCTAACTACATTCATTACATGTTCGGAAAATACGGCGATGATATAAAGATCATCAATGTAGACAAACTCACTTATGCCGGAAACCCGGAAAACTTAAAAGACGTTGAGGACCGTCCGAACTATACTTTCGTTAAGGCTGATATCTGCGACAGCGAAGCTATTTCCGCACTCTTTGAAAAAGAAGACATTCAAAGAGTAGTACATTTCGCGGCTGAAAGCCATGTCGACAGAAGTATTAAAAATCCTGATGTATTTGTTAAGACGAATGTACTGGGCACACTTACAATGCTCAATGCGGCAAAAGCGGCATGGGAACTCCCGGATGGCAGCTTTAAACCGGATCACAAATTCCTGCATGTTTCCACTGATGAAGTATACGGATCGCTTGATGAAGACGGCGGATATTTTTACGAGACGACACCGTACGATCCGCACAGCCCGTATTCGGCCAGCAAGGCGTCTTCCGATTTCCTTGTAAAAGCATATATGGATACTTATAAGTTCCCGGCGAATATAACGAACTGCAGCAATAACTACGGTCCCTATCAGTTCCCGGAGAAGCTCATTCCTCTTATGATCAACAATGCGCTTAACGGCAAGAAACTTCCGGTCTATGGCGACGGTAAGAATGTACGCGACTGGCTGTATGTTGAAGATCACTGCAAGGGCATCGATATGGTCCAGGAAAAGGGCAGGCTATTCGAGACATACAATATCGGCGGACATAACGAAAAGCAGAATATCGAGATCATCCATATAATCCTGGATCAGCTTCGGGAGAAGCTTGACGATTCAGATCCCAGGAAAGCATTGATCAATGAGGACCTGATCACATATGTGGCTGACAGGAAGGGACATGACAGGAGATACGCCATAGCTCCCGATAAGATCAAGGCAGAGGTAGGCTGGTATCCGGAGACCATGTTCGAAGAAGGGATCAGAAAGACGATCGACTGGTACTTCGAGCATAAAGAATGGATGGAAAATATCACCAGCGGTGATTATCTTAAATACTATGAGGAGATGTACAAAGCATGAAAGGCATTATTTTAGCAGGCGGAGCAGGCACAAGGCTCTATCCCCTTACAAAAGCGATTTCAAAACAGATCATGCCCGTCTATGACAAGCCGATGATCTATTATCCGCTTTCAACGCTTATGCTGGCGGGTATCAGGGAAATACTTATTATTTCGACACCGAGGGATCTGCCGGTATTCGAGGAGCTTTTCGGTACAGGTGAGCAGCTCGGCCTTTCATTTACATATAAGGTGCAGGAAAGCCCCAGAGGCCTTGCGGACGCCTTTATAGTAGGTAAGGAGTTTATAGGAAACGACCGTGTCGCCCTTGTACTCGGAGACAACATTTTCTATGGACAAAGCTTCACGAAAGTACTTAAGGCTGCAGCCGAGAGGGAAAAAGGCGCCACGATCTTCGGATATTACGTAAAAGATCCCAGAGAGTACGGCGTGGTAGAATTCGATGAAAACGGCAAAGCGATCTCCATTGAGGAGAAACCGCAGCAGCCGAAATCTAATTATGCGGTTCCCGGACTGTATTTCTATGATAATGATGTCATAGAGATCGCTGAGAATGTTAAACCCTCGGCCAGAAGCGAGATCGAGATAACATCCGTAAATAATGTATATCTCGAAAGAGGAGACCTGTTTGTAGAAACATTGGGAAGAGGCTTCGCATGGCTGGATACGGGAAACCATGACATGCTTCTGGATGCGGCAGATTTTGTCTCGGCCTTCCAGAAACGTCAGGGCCTTTACATCTCATGTATCGAAGAGATAGCCTACAGAAAAGGGTATATAGACAAAGAGCAGCTTATAAGACTGGCTCAGCCGCTTCTTAAGACTGAATACGGAAAATACCTTCTGGATATTGCAAACGGGCTTTAATTAGGGCATAATCATGTAGTGCTTTTTCAAAAGTACAATCATATGACATCGGAGACTGTTGAAAATGGGAAAGATCAAAGTTGAAAGTTGTGAAATCGAAGGACTGAAGGTCATCACTCCGACAGTATTCGGCGATGAACGCGGATACTTTATGGAGACCTATCATTACGAGGAATACAAGGCTAACGGGATCCCTCAGGAATTTGTTCAGGACAACCAGTCGGCGTCAAAGAAAGGTGTTCTCAGGGGCCTGCATTTCCAGAAACAATATCCGCAGGATAAGCTTGTACGTGTTATCACTGGAGAAGTATTCGATGTAGCGGTAGATCTGAGAAAAGGATCGCCTACCTTCGGAAAATGGTTCGGAGCCGTTTTGTCCGCGGAGAATAAAAAACAGTTCTTTATCCCTAAGAACTTTGCGCATGGTTTCATAGTGCTTTCCGATTATGCGGAATTCGTATATAAGTGTTCTGATTTTTATCACCCCGATGATGAAGGCGGAATAGCTTTTGACGATCCCGATATCGGCATCGACTGGCCGATGCCTGAAGGATATACAAAAGCTGATCTTATCATCTCAGAGAAAGATAAGAAATGGGGCGGCCTGAAGGCTTTCAAAGAGCTGATGTAATCAGCTCTTTGAGCCTCCGGCGGATGCGCAGAAATTTGATAGGAAAGCCGCTTCGCAGCTTCAAATTTCGCGCCAAATAAGCGACAGACGCTTATTTGAACTTTATAATAGTCATGAAGTGTAACATAATATGATAATAATGACTGATCATCACAGGTGACGATATTGTTAAAAAGGTATATCGAGAATTTCAAAAAGTTCCGCCCGCTTCTGACGGAGCTGGTTGAAAGGGATATTAAAATTAAATACCGTAAATCTGTTCTGGGGGTTCTGTGGACATTGCTGAATCCTCTTTTAATGATGGTCATTTTAGCCATAGTTTTTTCGAATCTTTTCAAATTTGACATAGAGAACTATCCGGTCTACATACTGAGCGGCCAGGTCATTTACAATTTCTTCAATGAATCCACGACCTCCGCGATGTCCTCGATCATTAATAATGCGTCGCTGCTGAAAAAAGTGTATATTCCGAAATATATGTTCGTTATTTCGCGTATACTTTCCAGCATAATCAACATGCTGGCGTCTCACTGCGCACTGCTGATCGTGATGATCGTCATGGGCTGCGAGATGCACTGGACAATGATCCTTTTCCCGATACCGGCAGCCCTGCTGATAGTATTCTGCCTGGGAATCGGACTTATACTTGCAACACTGACTGTTAAATTCCGGGATATAATGCATCTTTACGGAGTGTTTACCACCGGACTTATGTATCTGACGCCTGTTATCTATGCGATGAGCCTTCTCCCGGGATGGCTTTCAAAGATCGTCATGATCAATCCTGTCACGAATTATCTTATGATGTACAGGGATGTAATGCTTAACGGCTGCTGCTTTACGTTATCAGGATTTTTCCTGGGGCTTGCCGAATCCGCCGCAGCCCTGATCATAGGACTTGTTCTATTTGCGAAGAAGCAGGATACATTCATTCTGAATATTTAGGAGGCGGGCATGAGCGATCAGTTAATGGTTAAGGTTGACAATGTTTCGATGCAGTTTTCCCTGCCTTCCGAAAAAGTCAATTCACTTAAAGAATATATGATCAAGGCGATAAAACGTCAGATGCATTACGAGGAATTCTGGGCACTGAACAATGTAAGCTTTGAGGTTCGTGCAGGGGAAGCAGTAGGGCTTATCGGACTTAACGGAAGCGGAAAGAGTACGATGCTCAAGATCGTCGCCGGAGTTATGAAACCAACGAAAGGCAGTGTACAGGTATTTGGTTCAATGGCACCGCTCATTGAGCTCGGAGCCGGGTTCGACTTCGACCTTACTGCCCGTGAAAATGTATTTTTAAACGGCGCTATCCTGGGGCACTCCAGGGCCGATATGGAGCAGTATTACGATGATATCGTTTCATTTTCCGAGCTTGACAGATTCATGGATTCGGAAGTTAAAAACTTTTCATCCGGTATGATATCGAGACTGGCGTTCGCGATCGCGACCATAGGCCAGCCACAGATACTGATAGTGGACGAGGTCCTTTCCGTCGGAGACTTCAGATTCCAGCAGAAGTGTGAGGAAAGGATCAGAAAAATGCTGGATGGCGGTACGACCCTGCTTTTCGTATCGCACAGTATAGAACAGGTAAAAATGCTTTGCGATAAAGTCGTCTGGCTTGAGCATGGAAATATGAGAGCCTTTGGCGACGCAGCCGTTTATTGTGACGAATACGCAAACCAGTAAGGGAAATTCAATGAAAAAGAAAATTCCTGTGATAATTGCTCTGATACTTACGATCGCAGCCGCGGTCTTTGTGGGCAATACGCGCAAAGCCAACAGAATATACGATAATAACGTTAACACGATCTCCTATGCGGATCTGGGCGTCCTGGAAGAAGGACGGTATATCTCCCAGGAGTTTATCTGCAAGGAGGATGTGATCAACGGCTTTATTATAAAATCAAGTGTGGCCGGAAACCATGCTGAAGTGACTGTCCATCTCCAGCTTAAGGATGCACAGACGGGGGAGATCCTTGCCGAGACAAGTGAGCAGGGCTCAAATATCAGGGCAAGGAAAATGCATTTTTATGAGATGGACGAATTAAGCGGCATGAAGGGGAAAGATCTCATCCTGACCGTAACGGAAGAGGGTGCCGGGAACGGAAGTGGAATACTTATGTATTACGTACCCGGACAGGAGACACAGTTCAGGATAAATGTTGACGGCGAAGAACTCGATGGCGTCCTTCCCATGGCGACGGCAACAGACCGCTTCGATACCGAAACATGCATCATTTTCCTGCTTTCCCTGTGGTTCATATGGGGATTTATGTGGGCACTTTATAAGCTGTTCCAGTAAGGGCATTTAAGCATTATAAGGGGTTAATATCGAGTATGTACGAATATGACATTAATACCTTCAAGGTATATTTGAACGATTCCGAAGAAGCACTGGTTCCGGGAAGCGAAGGCTTTGATATATCCTGGGATCATAATCACTTTGACATCACCTTTGATTTTGAAAAACTTGGAGAAGTAAAGACTCTGAAACTACATCCTGCCGACAGACCATGCTGGGTCACCATCGACAGGCAGGAGAGTGATCGCCGTGTGGGCTGGAAACCTCAAAAGCCCTTTATGCGCTCAGGACTTAAGAATCTGTACATGTCTTCAAATCCCGAAATGGTCATGGATACCATGAGCATTGATGAGCTTAAAATAGTCAGGCTCGGCGGCCGTGTAGGCTTTTTAAACGCCGAAAACGTCATGAACGCTGCGCTTACCCTTAAGGATAAGCATGAAAACATGGTCAGGGACAATGCAGTTGCCATAAAAAGATATCATGACAAACTCGAAGAGCTGAAAAACGGTGGTACGGCCAAAAAAGAAGCGGCTCCGCAGCCTAAAGAACCCCTGACGCTCAGAAAGCGGCTCGGAAAGATCAAAAGACGTATATTCGGAAGCGGCAAGGCAGCAGTAGATTCTTTTGGCAAGCCGCTTTTAAGATTTGAGACCGAACCGATAGGAAGTGTTGACTGCTTTGTATATCTTAGCGGACGGCTTTATTCCTATGGCTGGATCTATGATATGAATTCGCCCATCAGGAGCCTTTACATATCATACTATCACGATGGCGAGCTCATGGCCTCGCATTCCTGCGATTCAGAGTTCAGGAAAGATGTGGCTCAGGTCATAAATATACCCGAAGCGGTCGATTCGGGCTTCAGATTTGACAGCAGTATCATGAGCGAGTTTCCGCTGCAGGTATATGTCGAATACGTGACAGATCAGGGAAGAGGCCTTCTTTTCCTCGGTAATATTCCGGGTGACCCGGATACGATCGGTGTTAAACTTGATCCGCCCGAAGACCCGAGAAATATGGGCTGCATTACCGATTTCATAGAGAATAATACAGTTGAATATCTTGAAAATGACGAGCGCATTTACGGACCAAAGGTAGATATAATCATGCCGGTCTATAATGCGTATGAATATTTTGATCTTCTTTTCGAGAGCCTCGGAAGAACAAAAGTAAACTATAAGCTGATAATGATAGATGACGCCAGTCCGGATGAGAGAGTATATCCGTACCTGGAAAAGTATGCATCTGAACATGACAATACGCTTCTGCTTCAGAATGAAAAAAATCTGGGCTTTGTAAAGACGGTCAACAGAGGCTTGAAAATTGCAATTGAAGATAACGCTCATGCAGTGCTTCTGAATACCGACGTAGAGGTTACCGACGAATGGCTGGAAAGACTTATTGCACCGATAATAACGGGTGAAAGAGTCGCCACTTCAACGCCGTTCACAAACTCAGGCACGACCTGCAGTTTTCCGAATTTCTGCAAGGACAATGTGATCTTCGAAGGCATGCAGGCCTGGAAGATCGATAACGTTTTCAGATTTATAGATCCCAAGTATCCGAATATGCCGACAGGCATCGGCTTTTGCATGGCCATGAATATAGCGGCGCTTAAAGAAGTCGGCCTGCTTGACGAGGAAACATTCGGCAAGGGCTACGGCGAGGAGAACGACTGGTGCCAGCGTGCGATCAAAGCAGGCTATAAAAATGTGCATGCGGATAACCTTTTTGTTTATCATAAGCATGGAGGAAGCTTCCTCTCTGAAGAGAAGAAACGTCTTATAGCAGAGAATTCCGAGAAGCTTTTTGCCAGATATCCCAACTATAAGCGGGAAGTCGGCGCATTCTGTGCAATAGACCCCGCTAAAAAAGAAAGACTCTACGCTATGATAAGGCTTATGTCCCTTATTCCAGACGTAAAGACTACAATAGCATTCGACCATGCAATGGGCGGAGGAGCGACATCATATCTTGAGAAGCAGTGCAAGGAGAAGCTGGAGGCCGGAGAAAAATTTATTATAATAAGATATATCGGCGCTTCGGAAGAATATAAGCTGATATACAGATATAAACAATACAGGGTCGAACTCTCTGACGCACGGCTGACTAATGTTCTGGATATGATCAATTCCGGAGACGAGATCTGGATAAACGAACTTTATACCTGGCCGGAGCTGGAAAGTGTCATGGAGACCATACTGAGGCTTAAGGACAGGCTTAACGCAAAGATATATTTCAAATATCACGATTTCTTCAGTATCTGTCCGGCAGTCACACTTGTAGACGATCATTACAGATACTGCGATATCGCAGACAGCAGCGCCTGCGACCTTTGCGTTGTAAATAACGAAAACGCGCTTTGCGGCGGATTTATGAATACCGCGTCTTTCAGACGTGCGTGGAGAAAGTTCCTGGCAAAATGCGAGATGATCACCGTATTCTCGAACAGCTCGAAAGAGCTGCTGCTCCGGGCATATCCGGAACTTGAAAAAGTTGAGGTCGTGCCGCATACGACCACTCCGCTGCCAAAACCGAATATGGGGCCGAAAACCACGGACACATTCAACATCGGTATCCTGGGAGCAATAAACGAAAACAAAGGCAGGCTGATCATCGATGACTGCATTGAAGAGATCAGAAAGACAGGCAGGAAGGATCATATCGTCGTCATAGGATATACCAATAAGGAATATAACGATGACGAGATAACTGTCACAGGTAAGTACAAGCGCGATCAGGTGGACAAGCTGATCGAAGAAAACGACATCGATGTGTTCATCATTCCATCAATATGGCCGGAGACGTTTTCCTATACATCGTCTGAAATAATGTCCATAGATATGCCGCTGGCGGTATTTGATATCGGTGCTCCGCCGGAGCGTGTAAAGAATTATGAGAAAGGGCTTATAATACCGGAATATACCGGACCGAAAGATCTTCTGGACGCCCTTGAAGAACTCGGAGACAGGTTTAAAAGATGAGTTTTCCTCACTACTATATTGAACAGACGATAAGAGATACGGAGGCGCATTCCGCAAGAATAGGCGGATGGTGTGCCGCGCCGTCTCATGTTGAGATGAAGGTCCGGGATGCTGCCGGGACTTTGCTTGATGCGAAGATCGACAGATATTCCAGATCTGATGTCTTTGACGTTTTTCCGGGCACTGAACTCGACCCGGATACCGGTTTTACTCTTGCAGTAAAAAATGTAAATACCCAGTATTTTGAGATCGTATTTACAAGCAAAGAGGGTGAGACGGCCGCAAGGGTCAGCATGGATCCGGCAAAAATAAAACTGGAAAAATTCACCGGTATCTTCGGAAAGACAGCAAGATATATCAAAAACCATGGCCTTTCGGCTTTGCCGGGTAAGGTCATATCCCATATAAAAAAGACCGACAGACCTGCCGAATACAGCGAGTGGGTAAAACATCATTTCGCAGACGCGGAAACCATAGAAAAGCAGAAGCAGACTCATTTTGATTATGAACCGCTTCTGTCAATAGTCGTTCCGCTCTATAAAACTCCAGAAAAGTTTCTAAATAAGCTTATCGATTCAGTTAAAGCCCAGTCCTATGCAAACTGGGAACTTGTGCTGTCCGACGGAAGCGGTGAGCCGTCTCCGATAGAGGAACAGCTTTCAAAAGCCGCAGCCGCTGATGAACGTATAAAGATAGTAAAGGCCGATGTACAGCACAGGATCGCGGAAAACACGAACCGGGCCATAGAAGCGGCATGCGGCGAGTTTGTAATCTTCGCCGATCACGATGATGAGCTTGAGCCAGATGCGTTGTTTGAAGTTGTAAAGGCACTGAACGACGATCCTACGCTGGACATTCTCTATACAGATGAAGACAAGACCGATGAGAACACGGCGAATTTCTTCGAACCGCACATGAAACCGGAGTTCAACCAGGATCTTTTAAGGACGGTCAATTATATCTGCCACATGTTCGTGGTAAGAAGGACGCTTCTGGATGATGCCGGCTGGCTCAGGGCAGAGTTTGATGGAGCCCAGGATTATGACCTGATCCTGCGCTGCACGGAAAAGTCGCAGAAGATCAAGCGTATTCCAAGGGTGCTTTATCACTGGAGAGCCCATGAGGCTTCTACATCTGAGGATCCGGAAAGCAAGAGATATGCTTTTGAAGCCGGAAAAAGAGCGCTGCAGGCGCATTTTGACAGGCTCGGAATAAAGGCTGAGGTGTATGAAGGTGAAAAACCGGGCCTTTACAGGACCAGGTATATTCGGAGCTATGATCCGCTGATCTCCATCCTTATTCCTAACAAAGATCATATAGCGGATCTGAAAAAGTGCATGGATTCACTCGACGAGAGATCCACATACAGAAATTTCGAATATATTATTATCGAGAATAACAGTGAAAATGATGAGACCTTCGAGTTTTACAAAAAGCTTGAAGCGGAACGCGACAATGTCCGGGTCGTATACTATGACGGCGGTTTCAACTTCTCGAAGATCAACAATTTCGGCGAGAAATACGCTTCCGGAGAGTATCTGCTCCTGCTGAACAATGATATTGAGATGACAGCCCCGGAAAGTCTGGAAGAGATGCTGGGCTTTTGCATGCGCAGCGATGTGGGAGCTGTCGGCGCGAGACTTTACTACGAGGATGACACCATACAGCATGCTGGCGTGGTCATAGGATACGGCGGAATAGCAGGACATTGCTTCGTGATGCAGCCAAAATGGACGACCGGATATATGCACAGGATAATCTGCGCGCAGGATTACAGCGCTGTTACCGCAGCCTGTATGCTTGTCGATAAAAAGGTTTACGAAGAGGTCGGCGGGCTGTCAGAGGAGCTGGCAGTGGCTTTCAACGACATCGATTTCTGCATGAAGATCACTGCTGCGGGGTATAAGGTAGTATATGCTCCGTATGCAGTACTTTATCATTATGAATCAAAATCCAGAGGCCTTGAAGATTCGCCGGAGAAAAAGGCGAGATTCAATAAAGAAATAGAGATATTTAAGAAGAAGTGGCCTGATATCTTCGTGACGGGAGATCCGTATTACAGCCCGAATCTGACGCTGAAGAGTCAGGACTTCTCACTGAACAAAGACTGGTAAAATAAAAGGGCGTGTGAAAAAACGAAAGTTTTTTCATGCGCCTTTTCTACATTTAGGAAAACTCGGCTATTTCAAGCAAAAAGCGTAAAA
>CADBMM010000213.1 GCA_902795795.1 uncultured Lachnospiraceae bacterium
ATCTTGCTCTTCATCACGTCGCCCTTTAATTTGAGCTGATGGTTGTGGCCGTATTCGGAATCGACGATGCAGTCGCCTACACAGACGCTGGCGAAACCGCCGCGGGCTTTCATTTCATAGAAAGCGATCGCTTCATCTGTAAGGAAATTCTCGGATGTGAGATTGGCAAAATCCTGCGGTGAAGCAAAGATCCTGCAGCGGAAAAGCTGCTTTCTTAAACGTATCGGTTCAAAAAGATGAGGAAAATACTTATTGCTCATATAATGTTGATACCGGGACCATAAGGCCCTTTCCTTTCTGAATTAAATAAACGTTTTAATTTATATACAAGCCCTGGCATCTGCAGGGCTTGTATTAAATGTTTAATGGAATTATTTGCCTGCTGCAGCAGCTTCTTCTTTCGCCGCTTTTGCAGCCAGGCGTCTCGCCTTTCCGGGACTTATTATACCCGCAGCCTTTCTTGACTGGTAGACGTTAAGGGCAACAGCGATAAGGATGATAACGCCCTGGATCGTCTTGTTGTAGTCCGAAGGAATACCCAGCAGGATCTGCATGTTATCGAGAATACCTACGAACAAAGCACCGAATACTGCTCCGAAGATATCGCCTTCACCGCCGGCCAGGTTGATGCCGCCGACCATCATGGCCAGAAGAACGGTACCTTCATATCCTTTTGCGGTCGTACAGCCAGCAACCATGTTGAGCGATACGAGGATCATGCCTGCGAAAGCTGCGCAGAGAGAGCAGATGATGTAGGCGATGATCGTGTGGCGCCTCGTGTGGATACCAACGAGTTCAGCGGCCCTGTTGCTGCCGCCGACAGCGTAAAGCCTGCGTCCGTATGTGGTCTTCATGAGAATAAAGCCTGTAATGAGGGCAACTATGATGAAGAACCATACCGGCATTGCGAGACCCAGGAACTTCGCATTACCCATAAAGGCAAAGGGATCGAAGCCTGTCTGTCTTGCCGGATAGTAGAAGCCGCCTTGCGTGATATAAACTACGAAGCCGTATATCAGGTACTGGGTGGCAAGCGTTACTACGAAGAACGGCAGATTGAGGTAAGCTACCAGTACGCCATGCAGAAGGCCTACGACCAGACCTGCTATAAGACCGAGCAGAAGACCTTTGGCAAAACCGGCGGTAGTATAACCGCTGTTGAACCAGTTCATCGCAAGAAGCGAACCGGACAGGGCGGCCATTGAACCGATGGAAAGATCCATACCTCCGATAAGTACTACAAAAAGCATACCGCAGGCCATAATGCCATAGATCGCGATCGCAAGAAGGATACTGGACCAGTTGGCGGATGTAAAGAACTTTCGTTCACCAATGGCCATGATCACGAAGATGATTATTATCAGCAGAGCTCTCTGACCCCAGGAGCCGCCCATGAATCTTTTGAATTTTAACATAAAGCTCTGCCCTCCTCTGTGTGAACACCGGATCCTGCAAGCAGGATAGCCTCCTGTGTAACGTTCTCATGCATGAATTCTTCGAAGAATACACCGTCATGAATGACAAGTATACGGTCGGATACGCTCATAAGCTCGGCAAGGTCTGAAGAAACCATGATAACGATATGGCCTTCATCGGCGAGTTCACGCATGTACTGGTAAAGATCGGCTCTGACGCCGACGTCAACGCCGGCTGTAGGTTCGTCGAGAAGGAGCACGTTTGGATGACGCGCAAGCCATCTTCCTAAAACGACCTTCTGCTGGTTACCGCCGGAGAGGTTTCCTACGGGAAGATTTCTCATAGGCGGACGTACGTCGTAGTCTTTTATACCGCGCTCAGCCAGTTCAATTTCCTTTTTGGAACTTACGACACCATGGGGAGCTATCTGATCATAGCTTGCAAGCGCGAAGTTCTGCTGAATGGAAAGAAGAGGGATAAAACCTTCCTGACGTCTGTCTTCGGGAACGAGTCCGAAGCCTTTTTTCATATTTGCAAGAATATGGTGGCTTGTGGGCTGCCCGTTGTACGTGATAGTACCGGAATCCTGTTTAAGAGCACCGTAAATACAGGAGATAAGCTCTGTACGGCCGGAACCGACCAGCCCGCCGATGCCGAGGATCTCTCCGCCATGGGCGGTAAAGCTGATGCCCTTAAGCATGTTCTTATAGTGAAGGTCCTTTACTTCGAGTATGTTAGCATCATTTACCGGTTTACGTACGTAGTCATCGGTGTTCTTAAGCTTATGACCGATCATCATCTCGATAACACGGCGAGGCTCTATTTCTTCTTTTTCAAGAACGCCTACATTTTCACCGTTTCTCATGACTGTAAGCCTGTCGGAGAGACGATAGACCTCATCAAGACGGTGGGAGATGTAGAGGATTGCAGCGCCTTTGCTTCTTAAGAAATCAATAGTATTGAAAAGTGTTTCCGCCTCTGTTGCGGCAAGAGAAGCTGTAGGCTCATCCATAATGATAAGCTTTGCCTTTACGGCAAGGGCTTTCAGGATCTCGACCATCTGACGCTTGGCCATTCCGAGAGTTTCGACGATAGCATCGGGATCGATATCAAAATTGTATCTGTCTATAAGCTCTTTTGTAGCCTTGCGCATGGCCTTCCAGTCGGGAAGCCCGAATTTTCCTTTGATCTCCTGACCAAGATAGATGTTCTCGGTAACGGTAAGAGCGGGAAGCAGTGAGAGCTCCTGATAGATAACGGATATTCCGGCTTCGCGGGAATCCTGACGGGTCTGGATGTTTACCATTTTGCCGTCCATGTAGATCTCGCCGCCGTCACGTGTATATACGCCCGTAATGATCTTTATGATAGTAGATTTTCCGGCACCGTTCTCGCCCATCAGCGCATGCACTTCACCGCTGCGGACCTCAAGGTCGACGTTTTTGAGGACCTGGATACCGTTGAACTGCTTCATTATTCCTTTGCATTCAAGGAGGACGTGATTATCGTTTGCCATAATTTTCTTTTCCTCCTTTAATTATTCTTTTTTCTCATGCGGGCAGTGTAGGCCCTTGTGAACTGAGCGTCAAAGCTGGTAGCTATAATAATGAGCGCGCCCTGGACCATCTTCTGCCAGTCAACGTTAAGTCCGTATTTAAGCATGCCGTTTGTAAGCATCATGAAGAATATGGAACCGAGTACCGCGCTTATGGAGCTGCCGAATCCACCCGACATAACTATACCGCCGATAACACAGGCTGCGATAGCCTGGAATTCCATCGCATTTCCCAGCGACGGGGTAGCGGTATGGTTGTATGCGACCGTAAATACCGAAGCAACGCCGCACATCGCGCCGCAGATCATATAGTTTATGGCTTTGATCCTGTAGATCCTTACGCCGGACATCTGAGCTGATTTTTCATTTGAACCTACAGCATAAGTGTGCATTCCGAATTTCGTTCTGGTCTGAAGAAAATAAATGATAAAGGCCAGAATGAGCCATACGATAACACTGTAGTAGATGATCCCGACTTTTCCGCCGAGAAGTTCTACGCCGGGATTTTTGATGCTCTGGTTGACCTGACGGCCGAGCTTGTCACGGAAGGTGAAAATAAGGCCGAGGCCTGTATAGGCAAAGCCCGCTGCAAGTGTTGCAACGAAAGGAGCAATATGCAGATGGTTTACGAGCACGGAGTTTATAAAACCGAGGCCTACGCCTATGGCAATAGCTCCGATAACGCAGACAGCTGCCGGTGCGCCTGCATGAGCGAGTCTGGCCAGAATGCAGCCTGAGAAACAGACGATACCGCCGGCTGAAAGATCGATGTTACCGCTTATGATAACTCCGCTCATGCCTATTGCTATCGTTCCTATATACGCTGATTCACGAAGCAGCTGAGAGATATTGCTCGTCGTGAAGAACGAGTTGCTGGTAAGGCCGAAGAAAAGCGCTACGGCTACCACCAGCAGCAAGGAAATTAGTAATCTTATCTGTTTGATATTCATTCAGAATATCCCCCCAATAATACAAAAATAAAAAATCGTATCCGTAAAGTATTGTTAAAAAAAGGGACCCGGCCTCAGGACCGGGCCCCGTTGTTACGGAATATTATTTTAGATCAACTGTTGAGATGCCGGAAAGGAATCAAACCATTCCTGTCAGCGGCCAACGGGACATGATGATCATATCATCAGCGTTTTCCGGAGTGATCGGGAATACAGTAAGAGCGATCTCGGGTGTTGCGTCAAGACCCATTGTTACTGCGGTCTGGCCTGTAGCTGCGAAGTAGAGTCCAAGACCCATTGCAACTGACATCTCTGTGTAGTAATCGGAAAGTGTAAGACCATAGAGAGCCTTGCTGCCTGCTTTGATGGCGCCAAGGGTTCCGGGGCCGCCGATGTTTCCGTAAACTGTGATGGAGCCGTCATCTTTGCCTGCTGCTTCGATAGCCTGAAGAGCGCCGGCTGTGATGTCATCCATCATACCGTATACGATATCGATGTTGTCGTATTTGGTAAGGATATCACGCATAGCTGTGTTTGCATCTTCCTGAGAGAAGTTGTCGATGTTTCTGTCCTCAAGAAGAGTCCAGTTGGTGTTCTCGGACATGTAATCATAGAAACCTACTGACTGAAGGTTTGTAGCGGCCATAGCTGCCGGGCAGTCGATGATGACAACGTTCTTTTCGGAATCTGCACCAAATGCTTCTGCAAGAACTTCTGCTGCAGTATAACCTGCAAGGTAGTCAACACCGCGGATGTGGAGAGAGTGAACTGCTTCGCAGTTAAGGTTAAGAGTGATGCATGCAACGCCTGCAGCCTCAGCCTCAGCGATCGGGGTGGTGAGGGAGATCGGGTCTGCACACTCAATGAATATTGCATCGTAACCCTGGTTTACGCAGTCATTGACCATCTGGATCTGAGTCTGTACATCATATCCGGGATCAAAATAATCAAGAGTAACTGTGTCAGCGTAGACATCAAGCATGTCGTTGAAAGCGATCTCAACGAGCTTGTTTGTAGCTCCGGCTGTGGAGATCGGGATATAAGCTAATTTTACGCCGTCAACAGAAAGGTCAAGTACATGAGATTCTTCTGCTGAAACTTCAGGAACGTTCGCTGTTGATGCCGCAATTGCAAAGCACATAACGGCTGCGAGAGTCAAACTGACGATTTTTTTGATTTTCATTTGGTTTCCTCCTTAAAAAA
>CADBMM010000214.1 GCA_902795795.1 uncultured Lachnospiraceae bacterium
CTTCCGTCTGCTGACTGCTGTGATGCATTTGCATTCACCGCTGCCGGAGTTGCATTCGAAGCAGCATTAGCGTCTCCGGTATTATTCTCTGCCGAAGCTGCTGATGTTTCCTCTGCAGTCGCAGCAGATGAAGCTGATGCTGACTTGTCATCTGATGCAGCTGCCGTCTGATCATTCGTCTGGGCTGTTGTTTTATCTTCTGTAGCAAGTCCGTTTTCATTTGTCACACCTGTTTCATTCACAGTTGAAGTCTGACCTGATGTGGAACTGTCAGCTTTTTTAATCGGTGAAGAACTAAGCGCGAAAATAATGATAAGAACGATGATAATAATGGCTGCAGCGAGCAGGATATATCTGAGATTATCAGACACCCACTCTTTAACAAATGCGATCGTATCCTTCGGGTCACGTGATTTTTTCTTATCCATTTTTTACTCCCCCAAAATACAATTAATATTAATAAGTCCCTCATTAAAAACGCGTCTGGAGGGATTCGAACCCCCGCCACACGGTACCGGAAACCGTTGCTCTATCCCCTGAGCTACAAACGCGCGCAATATGATATTGCACTTAACAGATATTATCACAGTGACTGTTTAATTGTCAATTGACAGGACCCCTCTTATGCGGCTGAATCTGTAAATATTGTAGGACAGGATCTCCCTTTCGCTGACCTCCGTATCGTTTACTTTTTGCACTATTTTCCTAAGCTCCGCGAAGTCTGTTTCATCATTTACCGGCATTATCAGGCACTCATGGATACTTGACGGAAGTATGCATATATCCTCGCCGATCTCGTCGGCGATCACATCCAGAAGCATCGGATAAAAGATCGTAACTGCCCCCAGATACATCTCTTCATTTGACAGGATGTAAAGCGGAAGCGGCATATCTGAGCCTATCATGCCGGGCAAGGCCTTCATCACGGCTCTTTTCCTTTTAACAGTATTTTCCCAGGCTGTTTCTTTAAGTTTTTCTGATGAGATCCCCATCTTATTCAGGCACTTATTCGTGATCAGCCTGCCCCTTCTTTCCTCTCCGGTTTCTATACTCTCATAATAGACGACCGCAAGATCAGCCCTCAGTTCATAAGGCATATCCTTCAGATCTGGCCTGAATCTTGAAAAGCCGACTGCGCAGCAGAATAGATTGGAGATCTCGGCTGTTTCAGGCAGCTGTCCGGTGATTATAGTTTCTTCAATAAGCGGATAAGTCATGGCAATGCCTCCTTTTTGATAATGTCCGATGAGTTTATCAGGACATAAACAGATGTGAGGATCCGTAATCGATCCTGTAATGAATTGAAATATGGATAAAACCGCAGCTGTGGCGGCGTCCATGCATAATAATTATTAAAGGCAGTCAGAAAAAGCCTTTTATTTCATTTAAGAGCTTTGAGGATAACCGGCCGGATCGGCCGTAAGAAAAACGCATCAGTGTCTTAGAGTCGGACACATTTTAACGATGCATTTAAGATATGCTGATAATATCACATTTTTACGTATGAAGCAAGAAGGCTGCCGTGAAAATCGCGGCAGCCTTGAAAACTCATTGATCGATCAGATCCTCTTGAGATATTCTCCTGTTCTTGTATCGATCTGAAGAACGTCTCCGATATTGACAAAAAGCGGAACCTGGACAACTGCACCGGTCTCGACCGTAGCAGGCTTAACAGCACCCTGAGCTGTATTTCCAGCAAAGCCCGGCTCTGTTTCCGTTACAGTAAGTTCTACAGTGATAGGCGGCTCTATGGAATAAATGTTTCCCTGATAAGAGCAAACCTTGCATACCATATTCTCCTTCAGGAACTTAAGCGCATCCCCGAGTGTGGATTCTTCAACAGAAACCTGCTCGTATGTCTCCGGATCCATGAAGTAGTAGAACATGCCGTCTGTATAAAGATACTGCATGTCAGATCTGTCAATATGGGCTGTGGGGAATTTATCTGTCGGACGGAAAGTCGTTTCAACAACGCCGCCGTCGATAACGCCTTTTAATTTTGCTCTTACGAACGGTGAGCCTTTGCCCGGTTTAACGTGCTGGAATTCTATTACCTGCACTACTTTTCCATCTATTTCGAGTGTAACGCCGTTTCTAAAATCGCCTGCTGAGATCATTTATGTGTCCTCCAAAAATATTCACTACTAAAACATAATACATTAGTTGCCGAAATTGCGCAAGATGTAAATCATACTTCTATGCTAAGCGTTTTCCCGGAAGGTTCATACTTTCTTATGGTAACTCCGGCAGAATCAAGCATCCTTTTGGAGGCGATCACCTCATAAGAATCCGGGTATTTGTTCATTGAGTAAACGACACACTTTATACCACTTTGAATAATGGCTTTTGTGCATTCGTTGCAGGGGAACATCCCGACATATATCGTTGCGCCTTCGAGCGATCCGCCCCGATAATTAAGTATTGCATTCAGTTCACCATGAGCAACGTAAAGATACTTATTCTTCAGCGGATCATCTGCGTCCCTGTCCCACGGATAAACATCGTCAGAGCAGCCTATCGGGAACCCGTTGTATCCTATGGAAAGGATCTTGTGGTCGGCGCTTACTATGCACGCCCCGACCTGTGTATTGGGATCTTTTGATCTCATACCTGCCAGCTTTGCCACGGCCATGAAATATTCATCCCAGGAGATGTAATCCTCGCGTTTTCCGCTCATCGTCTCCTCCTTTAACAGCTTATTACTTAGTTCCGAATATACGGTCGCCGGCATCGCCAAGACCAGGTACTATATAACCGTGGTCATTGAGATGGTCATCCAGTGCGCCGATATATATATCCACGTCCGGATGATCCTCGGCCAGCTTTTTAAGTCCTTCCGGCGCGCCTATTATGCACATGAAATGGATCTTTTTCGCGCCGTGCTTTTTAAGCAGCGTGATCGCCGCTGAAGCCGATCCGCCGGTCGCGAGCATGGGATCTGTTACGAAAACATCTCTGATCTCAATATCGGCAGGAAGCTTGCAATAATATTCTACCGGTTCAAGAGTCTCAGGGTCTCTGTAAAGGCCGATATGTCCGACCTTAGCTGCCGGCATTATGGCGAGCATGCCTTCAACCATTCCGAGTCCCGCACGCAGGATCGGTACGATGGCCGATTTCTTTCCTTTTATCTGTTTGACCGTTGCTTTTGCGACCGGAGTTGTGATATCCACATCCTCAAGCGGAAGATCCCTGCATGCCTCATAGCTCATAAGCATTGCGATCTCTCCAATGATCTCGCGGAATTCCTTGCTGCTTGTCTCCTGTCTTCTGATAATACCGATCTTGTGCTGGATCAGCGGGTGATCCATTACCATTACCTTGCTGTTCATGTCAATTCTCCTTTGCCACATTTCAAAAAGTATTATGTTATTATTCGATCATGCCTATTCTTCTGATGTGTCTTTCCTCATCGGAAAAGGGAGTATCGAGAAATATATCCGCTATTTTAAGTGCCAGACCCGGTCCTGTGACACGTGCTCCCAATGCCAGCATGTTAGCGTCGTTGTGCTCCCTTGTCGCCTGCGCCGAAAAGCAGTCTCCGCAAAGAGCGCATCTGATGCCCTTGATCTTATTGGCCGTTATTGAAACTCCTATGCCTGTGCCGCAGATAACTATGCCCTTTTCGCATTCTCCCGAGGCTACTGCGTTTGCTGCAGCTTTCGCATATTCGGGATAATCGCAGGATGCATCGCTGTAAGTCCCGAAATCCTTATATTCAAGGCCCCGTTCTTCCAGATGCGCCTTCATCTCCTGCATAAGCTGATATCCGCCATGGTCACATCCGAGTGCTATCATTTGTATTTTCCTCCTGAAGTCTGATCATATTAAATCCCGCAGCTTTGAAAAGCCTGTTCATGATCGCTTTCCCAAGCAGCGGCGTATCGAAAGTCTCCGAATAAATAATTTCAGCCCCTGCGTCATCTGTCTGCCTCAGTACATCAAAAAGGCTGTGTGCTATCTCCTCTTCGCTGTTCCTGCTTCCCATAGCATATATCAGCCCATTCTTATACATGTCTTTAGTTTCTTCCGAACAGATGACGGCTGCCTTTACGCCCTTCGCTATGCTTTCTGCAGTAAGTTCATTGATTTTAGATATGACCGCATTTTGCGGACCCTCCACAAGGATAAGCTCAGCCTTGGGGGCGTAATGTCTGTACTTCATACCCGGAGCTTTAGGAGGTCCGTCTGTCTTTTCTCCCTTTACCACCGGATCCACACTGAATTTACCGATGATCTCTTCTATCCGGCTGCCGCTGTAGAATCCCGGTCTGAGGATCACCGGCACGTCGCCGGTCACATCCACTATTGTGGACTCAAGACCTATTTTGCAGTCTCCGCCGTCAATTATCATATCGATCCGGCCGTCCATGTCGTGTATGACATGAGCTGCCCTGGTAGTACTTGGCCTTCCCGACAGATTTGCGCTCGGTGCGGCTATGAAACCGCCCGCCGCCTTTATAAGCTCCTGAGCTATCCGTCCCGAAGGGAACCTTACCGCGACCGTATCGAGCCCGCCTGTAGTCGCAGACGGTATCTCGTCATTTTTCTTCAGTATCATCGTAAGCGGGCCGGGCCACAGCTCCTTTGCCAGTTTTTCGGCTGTCTCCGTCACTTCGGATGTGATCCCGTAAAGGTCGTCCATCCTGGCTATATGCACTATAAGGGGATTGTCAGACGGACGGCCCTTTGCTGCATATATCTTTCTTGATGATCCGGCGTTTTTTGCATCTCCTCCAAGCCCGTAGACCGTTTCAGTCGGGAAGGCTACCAGCCCTCCGTTCCTGATGATCTCACCCGCCTTCTCTATAGCTTCGATATCGGGCTCTTCTTCAGTCATAACGGCTATTTCAGTCTTCATTATCAGCCGTTTCCCCCAGCACGTCAGGAAGCTGACCGAATTCTATCTCATGCGTATCTTCCAGATCCAGGTCTTCCTCATCTTCATCATCCGGCTCATCAAAACCGAAATCATCCTCTTCGAGCTCCTCGTCCAGCGCGGCCGCTTTTTCTGCCGCCTCGGCTCTTGCTTCTTCCAGCGCCTGTTTCAGGGCTTCGTCAGACTCGGCAATATCATGTATGCCGTCAAATGCCGACAGGATTTTTTCCTGAATGTCGTTCAGGCCGTCCATGAGTTTTCCTGTCTTCTCCCTTATGCAGGAATATCTGAGCTGGGCTTCCACGACCTGTGCATCTATTTCAGCTTTGGTCCTGGCAGTATTGTCTTCTACCGTCTTCTTAGCCTCTGCTACTATGATCCGTCTCTGTGCTTCAGCGTCCTTAAGAATAGCCTCCGATTCCGCTTTTGCCTTGTCAAGCATCGAATTCTTTTCTTTTTCGGCATTGGAAATGATGGTCTTTGACTGAACCTTTGCATCATAAATAAGCGAACCGATCATTTCGTAATTGTCGATATAGCTTTGATATTTCTCGCTGATATCTTTTTTAAGCTTCTCTACTTCGGTTTGAAGATCCGCTGTCTTTGCTTTAAGCTCCTCGTTCTCTTTTAACGCGGCATCCAGCTTTTCCTGGATCGCGTTCTTTTCGATCGTGGCAGCTTCCTTGATGGCCTGGACTTTATTCAGAACATCTTCCCTGTCAAATCCGTTCTTTTTCGCAGGCCTGAACATTTCTTCATTGATGATTTCCGCCATGTTTTCAACTCCCCTTTAACTATTCAAATAAGCATTCCACGTTTCCCAGACGTCCATGTTTTCATATCCGATACGCCATGCGGAGACTCCCGCAAGCGAATATTTTTCGGCAAGGTTAAGTTTTTCCTCTATTGAATTCCTGTTTTCCATCCATATGCTGTATCTGGCCTGATCGTCCACTGCTGTACCGACATCCTGTCCCGCAGCGCTGTCCCAGTACATCTCAATGTTATGCTCGGATATGAACTCTTCAGCTCTCGGCATGGAAAGCGCTTCCGTTTCAAAATACCCGGCGTTCAGCGGTTCAGTCCAGCTTCTGGTATAAAACGGAACTCCGAGAATAAGCTGCGATGCAGGCACTTCTTCAAGGGTAGTCTCTATTCCGTCTCTTACAAACGGAAGAGATGCTACCGATCCCGGTTCCGCCGAATTAGGATTATGCTCGTCATAACCCATCATTATGATGTAATCAGCGACCTTGCTCTGGCAGATCCTGTTATAGTGCGCTGTATAAGTCGGCACATAATCATCCACCGAAAGAACGATCCCCTTCCTGTGTGTTTCCACGCTAAGTTCACGAAGGAACTGAATATAAGCGCCGGCTTCATCCTCTGTAATGGTCTCAAAATCGATATTGATACCGGCAAGGCCGTACTCTTCCGCTTCGCCTATAAGCTGCGATATGAGATTGCTTCTGGCTTCCCGGTCTTTAAGTATCTCGCCTGTTGACGAAGTTTCGCCGACATAATCATGAATAAGTGCCCAGACCTGTACGCCTCTGTTTCTGCAGTTTTCAATATAACCCATATCCGCCAGCGAGCTGATATTGCCTGCTTCATCCGCTATTCTGAACCAGGTGGGGCAAATAATGCCTATACCGTAGGTGCCTTCAAACATTTCATCCAGATAAGTGTTCGCATCCTGGCTCTCTACCTGATGCCAGACCATGGAAATTTTTCCGTCCAGCGAAATCTTTTCATAATCTGTAAGCGGATTTATCTCATGCCTGATATCGGCAGTTTCCCCTATGGAGATCTTTTCGGTCAGAATATATCCCGTAAATCCGTCGTCTGTCAGCACCTTGCTCCAGGGTTCCTCGTCAGAGATATATCTGATCGTTTCCCCTGCAGTCACCTGCCGCAGGATCGGGCTTTTTTTGCTGCTCTCATACCTTACCTGTGTATCTTCAAGCACTTCCGCCAGTGTGATATCACTGTACTGCCCGGTTATAACGACCCTTACGGGATCAGAGTATATTTCGACGCCGCAATCGGAATATTTTTTCAGGGTTTCCGCTTCCAGATATACTTTTCCGCCGTCAAAATAAAGATATTCCGTATCTTTCCCTGTCCATCTGTTATCTTCGTTCTGAAGTGTCAGATACATCGTTTCCGTTGCTTCTTCATAATAAAACGGATTTCCGTCCAGGTCCTCGAGAAGCTCATACGGCACATAGACCAGCTCGCCGCTTATTACAGCTTTTTCCTCGGATACGACGCCGTCTTTTATCACAGCGCCCTCTGTCCCGGTCATATTAAAATACAAATATGGATCCATCACCTTTTTAGATGAGGAATTTGTATATATAAAAAAAGCTCCGATTCCTATCGCCACTGCAGCTATCGCTATGCCAATGATCAAAGAGACCGGAGTACGTTTTCTATCCATCGATTACCTCCATAACTATATACAGTGTAATTATGCAATAACAGCCAAAAAAAAGCAAGCCATGTTGCAATACAAACAAAAATGTTTTATGATAAGCCTGTGTCAAGCGGGCGAGCTCTGTCAGGCTTGCCTGAGCAGAGCGACGCACATTTGACACTGCAACAATAATCGAACGCGGGCTGTGCGAAGCACAGCGTAAAGCGTGAGATTATTGTGACGCGATGCCGCAAGCACGCAAGTGCGCAGGCAGCGCGGGGCTTATCATAAGGAATGATAA
>CADBMM010000215.1 GCA_902795795.1 uncultured Lachnospiraceae bacterium
CAGAGACTCCTGTACCTACGGAAACTCCTGTGCCTACAGAAACACCTGTACCTACGGAAACTCCTGTGCCTACGGAAACTCCTGCAGCCACAGAAACTCCCGCTCCGACAGAAACCCCCGTTCCAACTGAAACACCAGTTCCGACACAGGAAGTTGCCATAGCCACAGTCGCTACACCGACAGAAACTCCTACACCTGAGCCGGAGCCTGTTGTGGAATTGCCGCCTGGAGTTAATTATGTCAATACATACGTACCAAACGTAGACCGCTCGACCTTTGCCGTCGATCCCTCCATACCCTGCGGCTCGGACACCTATCCGGAAAATGAAAAAGTCGTTTATCTTACACTGGACGATGGACCATCATATCTTACGCCCCAGTTCCTGGAAGTGCTCGACAGATATAATGTAAAAGCAACATTTTTCGTGACCGGACAGAATCCTGATTATTTCTATCTGATAAAAGAAGCTTATGACAGAGGGCATACGATAGGGCTTCACACCTACACTCATGATTATGCTTCTGTATATGCATCAGTCGATTCATTTTTCAACGAGATCTATTCCATCGGTGCAGTTGTCCAGCAGCAGATAGGCTACATTCCCTGTTTTATTCGTTTCCCTGGCGGTAGCACAAATACTATCTCTGATGATTATTGCCCGGGAATCATGGACGTTCTGAGATATGAAGTACAGGCCAGAGGTTTCCAGTATTATGACTGGAACTGCAGCTCAGGAGACGGCGGATCGAATACCAACGTTGCAGAACTTGCGGCCCAGGGAGCAAGCAGTCCTTTCCCGACTACTGTTCTGCTTTCTCATGACGCCAACGGCAAAGAGGCTACACTTCTTGCCCTTCCTGCAATAATAGAGTTCTATCTTTCATACGGATATGAATTCAGACCGCTCGACAGAACAGCATTTACTGCTCATCAATCATAATACAACCGGCTTATCCAATCATGAATATCGCAGTTATCGGAACTGCCTTTGTTGATATCAAAGGACACTCCATAAACAAATATTTAGAAGGCGGACGCAACCCCGGATACATTGAAAATGTATACGGCGGTGTCGCTCGCAATATTGCCGAGGATCTTATAAACGCGGGCTGCGGCTCTTCTTTTATCAGCATGGTCGACGACTCGGCGACTGGCAGAGATCTTCTTGCTGATCTTAATTCAAAAGGCGTAAATACCTGCCATGTAGGTATTTGTCCCGCGGGCTGCGGCACCTGGCTCGCTGTATTCAATGAACTCGGGGATGTAGTTGCATCTGTATCCGTAAAGGCCGATCTGTCTGAACTCCCGGCCATCATTGACGAACATCATAAAGAAATATTTTCAGGACTCGATGCTGTCATACTTGAAATCGACATAGATGAAAATGTCGTGGAACGTATTTTTAGATATGCGGACATGTATGGTATAGATGTTTACTGTGCAGTCGCTATAATGAGCAACGCCCTCGATAAAAAACAATATTTTCAATACTCAAAGTGCTTTATATGCAATTCACAGGAAGCTGGAATGCTCTTCGATCATGACTTCAACGCCGCATCTCCAGCTGAAATATTGCAGTATGCAATATCCCACAGAACAGTTATCGGATGCAAAAACCTTGTGATCACGATGTCCGAAAACGGTTCGGTCTATACAAGCGCAAATGGCGAATCCGGAATCTGCCCTGCTGAAAATGTAAGGCTTGTCGACAGCACCGGCGCCGGCGATTCTTATTGCGCAGGATTGACCGCCGCACTTGCATCCGGTTTTCCGCTCTCAGAAGCCTGCGCGATCGGAACAAAAATGGCTGCCGCAGTAGTTTCAGGCACAAGCAATGTATATACAGGACCGAAGCTTTTTAAATAATTATCATCACGGTAAGGAGCACAAATGAATTATAAAATCGAAAACGGTAAACTTCTTATATATGAAAACGACGATTTTAAGATCATTGAAGACGATCTTTATATAACCGACGGAGAGATCACTTCCATAGGTAAAAATGCTTCCATTGACGATTCAGATTTTGAAAAGATCAACGCGGCGGATCATCTCGTTATGCCGGGGCTTATCAACATGCATACCCATGCGTATATGACTCCCCTCCGCAACTATGCTGACGATGTGGATTTTGCCGAATGGCTTTTCAATCGTGTGAATCCTGTAGAGGATAATATGGCTGTTGAGGATGCATATACTGCCAATCTTCTCGCTTTTGCCGAAATGATAATGAGCGGCACGACCATGTATGCCGATATGCATATGTTCAGGTGCCAGAGCGCTAAAGCTGCCAAAGAAGCCGGTATGCGCGCCCTTATAGGCCGCGGACTTGTCGGCGACGATCTTTATACCGATGGATACCGGAGATTCAAGGAAGCACTGGATGAGCTGGAAGAATACTCCAGCGATATGATCCGCTTCTCTTTCGCCCCGCATGCCATTTATACCTGCTCTCCTAAATTCTATGAACAGATAACCAAAGAAGCCGATAAATACGGAGTCCTTAAACAGACTCACTTATCCGAAGGCATTATCGAAGTATCGGATTCACTTGAAAAATATGGTAAAACGCCTGTTGCCCTTTTAAAGGAGACCGGCTTCCTCGATAACGCCATTTTAGCCCACTGCGTACAGATGAGGGATAATGACATCGAAATAATAAAAGAATGCGGCGCCACAGTCGTTACGAATCCTGCCAGCAACGCAAAGCTCGGCAACGGCTTTGCCCCGGTAAATGAATTCCTGGAGGCAGGAGTAAATCTGTGCCTTGGCACCGACGGCACATCCAGCAACAATACGCTTAACATGTTCCGCGAGATGGGCCTTCTCTCCCTCATACACAAAGGGCTTAATAAGGATTCTACCGCTGCGCCAGCAAAGACAGTGATCAAAGCGGCTACAATAAACGCCGCCAAAGCTCTCGGTATGGAAGGAAAGCTTGGTATAATCAAGGAGGGCGCAAAGGCCGACCTTATATTCCTTGATCTTAAGCTTCCGAACATGTTCCCGGCAAACAATATCATTTCATCGCTTTGCTACTCCGCCAACGGTTCTGAAGTCGACTCAGTCATGATAAATGGTAAATTTGTAATGAAAGACCGCGTTCTTACAACAATAGATCTCGAAAAAGTGTTAAATGACAGCAGCAAATGGAGCCGCTTTCTTAAATAAATAAAAAGGAGAAAATTAATGAATAACATTAAAGATCCCTCTTTAGCACCATCCGGTCACAGAAAGATAGAATGGGTCCGTTCATTCATGCCCGCCCTTGGCGAAATAGAAAAAACATTCGAAAAGGAACAGCCTTTCAAGGGACTTAAGATCGCAGTCTCAGTACATCTTGAAGCTAAAACTGCAAATCTCGGCCTTGTTCTCAAAAAAGGCGGAGCCGATGTTTATCTCACCGGCTGCAATCCCCTCTCCACACAGGACGACGTGGCCGCAGCCGTAGCCGAACTTGGAATCAATACCTTCGGGAAATATGGCGTTACTGCAGAGGAATATGAAGACCTTCTGGCAGAAACACTCTCCTGCCATCCTGACCTTATAGTCGACGACGGCGGAGACCTGATAAATCTTCTCGGAAGCAGGTGCAGTGACTGCGCCGATAAGCTCATAGGCGGCTGCGAAGAGACAACGACAGGCATTCACAGATTAAGAGCCAGAGAACGTGAAAACATCCTTCCCTGCCCGATGATGGCCGTAAACGATGCAAAGGCAAAGCATTATTATGACAATAAATACGGCACGGGCCAGTCGGTATGGACAGCTATTATGGATACCACTAACCTGATAGTTGCCGGAAAGACCGTAGTCGTTGCCGGATACGGCTGGTGCGGTAAAGGCACGGCCATGCGCGCAAAAGGCATGGGCGCAAACGTGATCGTAACAGAAGTCGATCCGTTCAAAGCCCTCGATGCCACCATGGACGGCTTCCGTATCATGACAATGGACGAAGCGGCAAAATACGGCGATATTTTCGTAACGGTAACAGGATGCAAGGATGTCATCGTCGAAAGACATTTCGACGTTATGAAAGACAACGCCATCCTCTGCAACGCAGGTCATTTTGACTGCGAGGTCGATATAGCAAGGCTCAGAGAGATATCTGTAGACAGTTATGAAAGAAGGAACAACATTATCGGATATAAACTGAAAGACGGCCGTACGCTTAACGTGCTTGGTGAAGGCAGGCTGGTCAATCTTGCCTGCGGCATGGGGCATCCGGCAGAAATAATGGATATGTCTTTTTCAGTACAGGCCCTTGCCCTTAAATGGCTTGTCGACCACAAAGATGCTCTGGAAACAAAGGTCTACGACATCCCTGCTTCCATAGATGATGAGATCGGCCGTGCAAAGCTCGCAGCAATGAACATAAAAATAGATAAGCTTACGCCTGAGCAGGAAGCTTATCTTGCCGGATGGGAATAACATTACCTCATTACAAATATCTGACGCCTACCCTGTATATTTCTTCAAGAGACCGCTCCCGCTTAGTGCGAGTAACCCAGCGGTACTAAGGCTCGCCGGCTAACGCGCTCGCCAAGTACCGGGACTCGCAATGTCTCTTTCAGAAAATACAGGATAGGCGTCATTTAGTGTAATGAGGCAATATCTGCAATGTGTTAATTTATACATACCATTCCCACGCCATATAGTCGGCATCTCCGAATTTCTGTACCTTTCTGACAAGATACTCATTCGTGGATACCCACATACGATTTTCCGGGCAATTCATCTGCGCCTTTGCGTCTGCGATCTGCATGGTAAACAGATTTTCGATCTGATCGAGAGTCGCCTTGTACATATGTTTTCTTAAAAATCGTTTTGTCGTGAGCTTTGGCTGGGAATGATGCTCGCCGATATAGTAGACGATCGCGGTTTTATCCTTGTCCGTAAATACCTCTCCATTTGCCTCCAGCATGGGTATGATCTCTTTTTCGACCATCTCGGCGCCGAGCTTATCGTGCCCGTAATAGTGCATATCATCATCTTTTCCCTTTTTTTCAGGGACCTGGCATTTCGGTTTAGCTATATCATGGAGAAGCGCCGCGAAATAGATCCAGTCGTCCTGTATGTCCTTAGGCAGATTTAAAGCCGTACGGACAGAATGGATCCACAGATCGTTGACCTGAAGCTTAGATTTCTGATCATATCCGAACATAGGCTCCACCTGCGGGATAAGTTCTTTAATTTCATCGCGCCTTGCATCGACCTCTTCGGGCTCTTTTGCAGTACGCAGCAGTTCTATAAGCTCTTTAACATTCATATTCTGACCATCCGTTATAGGTTATTTTTACATCTGATGTCTTACAACGGCGTATTCATCGCCGTTGCGGTAAAACGGGCAGGATCGGTAATTTCCGGATACGAGCCTTGAATAATCATCCTCATCCATATCCGCTTCACAGATATATTCTTCATATTCTTCATCATATGCGAAATACGCACACTGTTCACACTGATCCATAACCGCATCCCAATTCTGATTATGTTTTAAGCACTTCTATTATCCGACAAATCTCTGATCTGTTCAAGTATAACATGAAAATGAAATTGGCGGCAGGGAAATGTCCCCCCCGCCAGGAAACAGCAGTTCTATTCATCTCTCAGCGCAGTTACAGGATTGCTCTTTGACGCTTTTCTCGAAGGCAGGAAGCCGGCAACGATATTCAGGATCACACTTAAAGTGATAAGAAGGATCGCTGCTCTCGGATCGAGATAGGCTTTAATATCCTCACGTCCGGCGTAGGTAAGTATCGCCCAGTTTACGGGCTGAAGCAGAAGCACTGAAGAAACTAC
>CADBMM010000216.1 GCA_902795795.1 uncultured Lachnospiraceae bacterium
AATTAAACCGATGAGCAGAAGTAGTAATTTGAAAATCACCGGACTACAGAGAGCTGCGGATGGTGTGATCGCAGTGACGGCTTTCAAACGAATGGATCTGTGAGGGCAAACAGAACGGATCGAACGATCTTAGTATGGGAGACGGGGTGGCTGTCCGTTATCCAGCAGCCGCGCGGAAGATATGTACCGACTATTTGATGCGTAATTAATCTGGACCCGGTCATATTTGATGCGTAACGAGTGGGCGTGAAAACGTCAAGCCGGGTGGTACCGCAGGAGTTTAAAGCTCTTGTCCCTGCAAAAGAAGTATGCAGAGACAAAAGCTTTTTTTGTTTCTCTGCAAGGTAAAAACAATCAGTACAAAAAGGAGAACAAAGAAATGAAAGAAAACTACATCCCCTACAAAACTTACCTTGAAGAAAACGAGATCCCGAAACAATGGTACAACGTCCGCGCTGACATGAAAAACAAACCTGCTCCTCTTCTTAACCCCGGAACCGGCCAGCCGCTCACAGCTGAAGAAATGAGCGGAATATTCTGCGAAGAACTCGTCAAGCAGGAACTTGATAACGATACGGCATATTTTGATATTCCGGAAGAGATACAGGAATACTACAAAACTTTCCGCCCCTCTCCGCTTATCCGCGCATACAATCTTGAAAAAGCGCTCGATACTCCGGCGAAGATCTACTTCAAGTTTGAAGGGAACAACACCAGCGGAAGCCATAAGCTCAACTCCGCAAGTGCCCAGGCATACTATGCTAAGAAACAGGGACTTAAAGGCGTGACCACAGAGACCGGAGCCGGCCAGTGGGGAACAGCCCTCTCCATGGCATGTGCATATTTCGGCCTTGACTGCAAGGTATATATGGTAAAAGTCAGCTATGAGCAGAAGCCGTTCAGACGCGAAGTCATGAGGACCTACGGCGCTGACGTTACCCCCTCTCCTTCCAATACGACAAATATCGGCCGTAAGATCCTTGAAGAATTCCCCGGAACCACAGGAAGCCTCGGATGCGCTATTTCTGAAGCAGTTGAAGTAGCTGTAAGCAATCCCGGATACCGCTATGTACTCGGATCTGTCCTTAACCAGGTACTGCTTCATCAGTCTGTCATCGGCCTTGAAGCACAGGCAGCACTCAAAAAGCTTGGCGTCAAGCCCGATATCATAATTGGATGCGCCGGCGGCGGCAGTAATCTTGGCGGTCTTATCTCACCGTTTATGGGCGAAAAGCTTCGCGGAGAAGCCGACTACCGTTTTATCGCTGTAGAACCCGCATCCTGCCCGAGCTTTACCCGCGGAAAATTCGCTTACGATTTCTGCGATACAGGAAAGATCTGCCCGCTGGCAAAGATGTACACCCTTGGCAGCCAGTTCATTCCATCTGCAAACCATGCAGGCGGCCTTCGTTTCCATGGAATGTCAACTATCCTGAGCCAGCTTTATCATGACGGATACATGGAAGCTGTTGCCGTTGAGCAGACAAGCGTATTCCAGGCAGCCGAGCAGTTCGCAAGGATCGAAGGCATCCTTCCCGCTCCTGAGAGCAGCCATGCTATCCGCGCAGCGATCGATGAAGCCCTGAAATGCAAGGAAACTGGTGAAGAAAAGACTATCCTCTTCGGACTTACCGGAACAGGATACTTCGATCTCGTCGCATATCAGCAGTACAACGACGGAACGATGACTGATTATATCCCTTCGGATGAAGATCTTGCCAAGGGCTTCGCCGCTCTTCCCGAAGTTCCGGGACAGGATTGATCTGTCTGTGTTATAATAGGGCTGCCGCACCGGAAAAATGGCTGTTGCGGCAGCCTATATTTATTAATACGGAGATTTTAGATGACAAAAATAATGTTCGTTTGCTGGGGCAATATCTGTCGCAGCCCGATGGCGGAATTTATAATGAAAAAAATGGTCGAGGAGCGGTCTTTGGAAAACTCTTTCCTTATAGAAAGCTCTGCCATAAGCCGTGAAGAGATCCGCCACGGTCACGGCAACGCCGTACATATCGAAGCACAGAGAATACTTAAAAAGCATAAAATATCCTGTGAAGGCAAGCATGCGGTACAGCTGCAGGCATCAGATTACGATAAATACGATTTTATAATCGGAATGGAGCAACGCCACATTCCTCTTATGGAACAGTTGCTTGGCGGCGATCCCGACGGCAAGCTCTCCACTCTGATGTCCTACACGGTATTTCCGAACCGCGATATCGCCGATCCCTGGTATTTCGGCAATTTCGAACAGACCTATGAAGATATCTGCGAAGGCTGTGAAGGCCTTCTGGAGTATATATTATGCACAACAATCAGAAAAAAATAGCATTGATAAATGATTATTCGGGCTTTGGCAGATGCTCTGTCGCCGTACAGCTCCCGATAATCTCAGCACTAAAAGTCCAGTGCTGCCCTGTCCCGACTTCCATTTTTTCGAATCATACCGGATTTAAAAGCTTCTTCATGGAAGACTTCACCGATAACATGCAGGCGTATATCGATGAATGGAAAAAGCTTTCCCTGAAATTTTCCGGCATCTGCACCGGATTTCTGGGCTCTTCACGCCAGATCGATATCGTGCATGGATTTATAAAGGATTTCAAAAAAGATGATACTATCGTCATCATCGATCCTGTCATGGGCGATTACGGGAAGATATATAAAACATACACAGACGATATGTGCCTCCGGATGAAGGAACTGATCAGATACGCAGATATCCTGACTCCGAATCTTACGGAAGCCTGCATTCTTACCGATACACCTTATAAGGATAAATGGAGAACTGCGGAGGTAGTTCAGATCATCGAAAAGCTTTCTGCCATGGGACCCGAAAAGGTAGTTATCACCGGTATCGCACAGAAAAGCTTCGTATGCAATCTGTGCTACAAAAAAGGACTTGAGCCGATAATGCTCAAGACTCACCGCATCGGGACGGAACGTTCCGGTACAGGTGATGTTTTCTCTGCAATATTAGCTGCCGATGCTGTGAACGGCGTGCCGTTTAAAGATTCAGTTAAAAAAGCTTCTAATTTCATAAAACTGTGCATTGAAAAATCGATAGAGCTTGACATACCCGTAACAGACGGAGTAGCCTTTGAAGAAGTGCTTCACAAACTGAAATAGGCGGAATAAATAAGAAAAATAAATTGATCCTGAAAGGATCGCATTTTTCATAACTAACGGAGAAAACATAATGAACAAGGGAATGACGATATTATATCGTGTACATAATAATTTATACGTAAATCTTACCAACCGCTGCTCTTCTGCCTGCGTATTCTGCTTAAGGCAGAATCACGACACCGTTGGTGACTCAGATACGCTCTGGCTTGAACATGAGCCGACTTATGAAGAAGTTATTGAGGCCTTTAAGGATTTTCCTTCGGATTCCTATGATGAACTTGTCTTCTGCGGCTACGGGGAGCCTACCATCCGCTTCGATCTTATCAAAGATGTTGCGGGATATGTCAAAAAGAATTTTGGCAAAAAGATAAGGCTTAATACCAACGGACAGGGAAACCTCATAAACGAAAGAAATATTGAGGCTGAAATGGAAGGTCTCATCGATACTGTCTCTATAAGCCTTAATAACCCCGATCCGGTCAAATACCAGGAACTTGTTAAAAGTCGCTTCGGAGTGCAGGCCTTTGACGCAATGCTTAGCTTCGCACGTGAAGCGAAAAAATATGTACCAAACGTCGTACTCAGCACAGTCGCAACCACTATCACCAAAGAGGAAGAAGAACGCTGCGCCGCTATATGCGAAGAACTCGGCGTCACATACCGCATCCGCGCTTACGAAAGCTGATTTTTAACTATACTTTTCAAATTTGTAAATCATACGAATATGTGATATAGTAATTGAGTTCAGGCAGCGTCCGGAACATATTAATCCGCAAAGGAGATAAAGCCATGTCGATCATAATGGTAGACTGCAATAACTGCTATCAGCGCGCGAAACGCTTTGCCGAAATGAGCGAACTTCTGAAAGCATACGCCGACGAAATCGGCAGCGAAAACGAAGAGCTCTCATCCGGACTCGAAAAATACAGTGAAGAATTCAATTCTCTCTCAGAAGATATTACAAAGGCAACAGACGTGTGGACGTATTTTTACGATCACAATGTCCGCACAGATTAAGGAGGACCGGTCATGGATAAAGAACGCTATATAAAGCTCGCTGAAGACCTTGAAGATATCAGAGAATTTCTCGAAGACTGCGACGACAACCTCGATTTCGAAGTCGCGGCAAAGGATGACATAGGCAAACGAATTTTTCAGGCCGAAAAAGAAATTGCACAGCTCAAATACAAAGCACAGGCTGCCGGACGATAAAAAGTCACGGCAGCCTTTCATTTTGGGACACTGTGCCCCAAAAAATATTTTTAATCTGTAAAGACCGGTGTGTTATCGGCCGGAGCATTGATCTTTTCAGGATCCAGAGTCTCTCCATTGATCATAGTAAGCTCTGGTCCTTCCATGGTCAGTTCGACCTTATCGCCCGCGGCCACGCTCTTCCACAGATCATACGAAACCTCTACGGTATATACTGTTCCGTCGTCATCAGCGGTAAGATAAAGAATGTTCTCT
>CADBMM010000217.1 GCA_902795795.1 uncultured Lachnospiraceae bacterium
ATGCGGGAGCGTTAGTACCGCTGGGGAACCCGCACTAAGCGGAAGCGGTCTCTTGAAGGAATATACAGGATATGCATTAATAATGACCAGTGCGACAGCCTCATTTTTTATGCGAGATCACTTTTTAAATACAGGTCTGAATGCGTTGAATGTCTTTGTCATTCCGTCTTTGATCCCGGTATAATTGATACCCAGCTCTTCAGCGGCCAGGGAACCGTCAAACAGTTCGCTTTCGTATTCCGTAAGCGGGAATGGGAGAGGGAGGTTCTGTGCATTGACCTCATCGACGGTGACATCTATGACCTGCGCGGCTTTTATGCCGCTGACCTCCTCAATAATGTGCAGGAATGAGGGATAATCAAGGATCTCCGGAGCGCTTAAGTTGTATGCTTTGTTGGCAGACACGCTGTTTTCGATCGCGGATATGATCGCCTGGCCTACGTCTTTTACGTAGACCATCTGGAATTTGCCGGAAGCGTCAGTCGGATTATAAACGGGGAGCTTCTGAATGAGGCTCCGTATATATACCGATTCCCTCGGTGCATAATTATATGGGCCGTAAACAAAGGCGGGTCTGAATATCGTGAAGGCAAAGCCGGATGCGGCAGCTGCAATTCTGAGTTCATCTTCCAGAAGCATCTTTTTATAAGCGTAAAGACCTGCTTCATCTGTGGGGAGTGTGTCCGTTCTCGGTGAGACTTCAGTTTTTATCCCCGGCGCGCGCCTGTATACATCGGCTGTGCTCATGTAAATGTATTTTTTCGTGCTGATGGAGAGACCTTCAAATAAATTGTTTATATCGCCGGGTTCGTATGCGCAGAAATCTACGACTGCGTCGAAATCGGCCTTCAGGCCGCAGCTTTTAAGACTTTGTATATCACGCCTGTCAGCCTTGTACTCAACGATGTTTTCACCGAGATACTTCATTGAATACCTGCCCCGGTTGATAAAAGTGAGTTCGTAATTTTCTTTTGCGGCAAGCATGGCGAAGACCCTGCCGCAGAAATATGAACCGCCTATAACAAGTATTTTTTTACCCATGTTTTCCTCCTCTGAGCATCGGCAATAAATATATTTGTGCTGCTGTTTACAAGGTTCCCTTTATTATAACGCAAAAAAAGCAGGCAGGACAATAACAGGAAAATACGATATTACTTTAAGAGCCGGTTTTCTTATTCCTGCGGATGGCTATAGAGATCACCGCGCATAAAACCATCGCGATCGCTACCCACTGGGAGGTGGAGAGCGCAAGGTAATGACCGCGGATCTCATCTCCGCGGAAGAATTCCAGAATGAAACGGATGACGCCGTATAAAAGAAGATAACACTCTATGGTGTATGGCGATCTGAATTTAAGCGACAGAACGATCAGTATCAGAGAGATGGCAAAAAGCAGGACTGCTTCAGTCAGCTGGGTCGGGAACAGCGGAACACCGCCCGGCGCAAGCGATCCCTCCGGGAAAACAACTGCGCAGGGGCCATGCCATTCCCTGCCGTAACAGCAGCCTGCCATAAAACAGCCGATGCGACCGAAAGCATGGGCAAAGGGAACGATAAAAACATATTTGCGGATATAATAAAGCGAATTGAATTTATGAAATTTCCCGCTTAAGAAAGCCATGACAAGCCCGCCGACCAGACCGCCGTAAAAGACAAATCCCTGGGTCAGAACAAGGTTTAAGTAGGAAAGGTCAAAAAGACGGTCCCATTGGATCTCGTTATGACTGATGATCAGAAAGAGACCTTTGGAACCTGCCAGGGCACCGATCAGAGCGTAGGCGAGCATCAGAAGAAAATCGTCTATGCTGTCCCCGTTCTTTTTCATGATGAGAAGGATCATCAGAAGAGAGAGGATCACGCCTAAGGCGATGCAGGAGCCATATGACGGCAGGGTAAGTCCGAATAAATTATAAAATGTATGCATGATCTGCTGTGTGTGGTCTTACAAAATGGCAAAATATATGCGAGATTTATTGTCCGCAGTTTTATAATACGAAAATGGGCCGGTGTTTGTCCACCGGCCCGGATTCATTTTGTTTGGATCTGTTATTACATCTGGCTCCTGATCAGGGAAAATGCTGCACCGAAAAGTGCGCCGCAGGCGATCAGTACGATGAGCCAGATAACGATAGCGATGATTGAAAGAATAAGGCCGGCGGTAGCCATACCTCTTCTTTCGGGCTCTCTGTTCCTTGCCAGAATTGAAATGATCAGGCCGACGATAGCAGCGATCAGCCCGATGAAACTGACACCGGGAATAAAGCTGAAAACAATACCTACTATACCTAAAACTAATCCGGCAATTGCCATTATTTATACCTCCTTCTTACTCGACACACTGTCTTGCGCCCAGGAAATAAAGGATGGGCAGGATAAGTGAGACAAGGCTCATTGCGCTGAAAGATCCGGCGACAATATTCATGATCAGTGAAACTACAGCGAGGATGATCAGAACACAGCCAAGGATTGTCAGCAGTTTTTTGTTCTTAGATGCGACACCGAGAATTCCGCATACGAGCTCGATCACTGCGAGAACGATGCCGAATACAACTATTCCGGTCAGAGCTCCGCTTACTGCGGCAGCAGTTTCTACGCCAACTTCACTTAAAGCAGTACCGAGCATACTTGCACCGAGAGCACCGACGATGCCGATGATCAGCGCTATAGCTGAGAAGATGATCATGATGATCGATACTACTTTTAATAATGTGCTTCTTTTCGTCATTTCTTTAATCCCCCTTTAATTAAAAAAAGATATTATACTGACCCTTATTATTTTGAACTTATTTATTATACATTAAATAAGTATACAATTCAACTATTTTGATTGTAGTTACAAACCAATATGTATTGTTGTCAGATAATAATTTTTACCGCCGGGTATGCCATGGAAGCAGGCACGGCCGTGTATAACAAAACGGAGATCAAAAATATCTTGCGCACGGTCTCTTTATTGCTTATATTATAATATCATTGAAAAGATACAGTTATTAATAAATGCCGGGAGATGCAAAAACAGCCGCGTTTGAGCAATGCTGTTTTGGTGTTTTGACGCATGGAGGATAAATGAAATTAGTATCATGGAATGTTAACGGAATAAGGGCCTGCGCGGGAAAGGGCTTCATGGAGTCCTTTAATGCGCTCGATGCCGATATTTTCTGTATCCAGGAAAGCAAGATGCAGGAGGGACAGATAGAGCTGGATCTGCCCGGATACTATCAGTACTGGAATTATGCCGAGAAAAAGGGATATTCCGGCACGGCGATATTTACGAAGATCGAGCCCGAAAATGTGACTTACGGTATCGGCATAGATGAGCATGATCATGAAGGCAGGGTCATAACTCTGGAATTCGAAAAGTTTTTTATGATCGTGGTATACACGCCGAATTCCCAGGACGGACTGAAAAGGCTGGATTACCGTCAGAAGTGGGAGGACGATTTCAGGGGATATCTTACGGGACTTGCAGATAAAAAGCCCGTGGTCGTTTGCGGAGACATGAACGTGGCCCACGAGGAGATCGACCTGAAGAATCCCAAGACGAACCGCAGAAATGCGGGATTTACGGACGAGGAGAGAGCCAAGTTCACCGAGCTTTTGAATGCGGGCTTTACGGATACCTTCAGATATCTGCATCCGGACGCGGTGGAATATTCCTGGTGGTCATACCGGTTCCATGCGAGAGAAAAGAACGCAGGATGGCGCATAGACTACTTCCTTGTGTCAGATGAATTAAAAAACAAAGTCAAAGATGCATCCATCCACCAGGAGATCTTCGGATCGGATCACTGCCCGGTGGAGCTGGTGCTTGATATATAATTAAACGGAATGGAAAATGTCAGACATGTGAATGTCTGGGGATATAGAATAAGAGGCAGAAAAAATGACAGGATTACTTGAGCAGATAGGAAAATATGCGGCGGAGGCTTTTGAGGCGGCAGGTTATGACGGCTCATACGGCAGGGTAACGGTTTCTAACAGGCCCGATCTCTGCGAGTTCCAGTGCAACGGAGCCATGGCGGCAAAAAAAGCATACGGAAAAGCGCCGAGGGATATTGCAATGGATGTGCTTCCGTATTTTGAAAAAAGCGGTGTGGTCAAAAACGTAAAAGTAGAAGGACCGGGATTTATTAATTTTGACCTTTCAGATGATTTCCTTACCGGATTTTTAGCTGAAATGGCAGCAGATGAGCGCCTTGGCTTTGAAGCGTCGGAAGAACCGAAGACAATGATCATAGATTACGGCGGACCTAATGTGGCAAAACCTCTGCATATTGGGCATTTAAGATCAGCCATAATAGGTGAGAGTATTAAAAGAATAGCAAGATTTGCCGGAGACAAAGTCATCGGTGATGTGCATCTGGGCGACTGGGGTCTGCAGATGGGACTTATCATCGCTTCCCTTTCGGAATCTGACGGCGATCTTCCTTACTTTGACGAGAATTATACCGGGAAATATCCGGATGAGCCTCCGTTTACCATTGGCGATCTGGAAACGATCTATCCGGCAGCCTCTGCAAGGTCAAAGGAAGATGAAGAATTCAGAAATAAAGCCCTTGAGGCGACGGGGCAGCTGCAGGAAGGCAGGCGGGGATACCGAGCTCTTTGGAATCAGATAATGAAGGTCTCTATCGCTGATCTTAAGGAAAACTATCGAAAGCTGAACGTGGAGTTCGACCTATGGAAGGGAGAATCCGACGCCCAGAAATATATCCCGGATATGGTGGATAAGATGGTCGCGGACGGATATGCCTATGAGGACGAAGGTGCTCTGATAATAGACGTTAAAGAGGAAAGCGATGCAAAGGAAGTGCCGCCGTGCATCATAAGAAAATCGGATGGTGCTTCGCTTTATGCAACGACTGATCTGGCTACTATCGTTGAGCGCATGAAGCTTTACGATCCGGACAAGATCCTTTATGTCGTGGATAAACGTCAGGAAATGCATTTCAGACAGGTGTTCCGCGCCGCAAGAAAGACTGGGATCGTAAAGCCGGAGACAGAGCTTCAGTTTTTAGGCTTTGGAACGATGAACGGAAAGGACGGCAAACCCTTCAAGACCCGCGCTGGTGGAGTGATGCGTCTTGAAACGCTCATCCGTGATATAGACGAGGCAATGTATAAGAAGATCTCCGAAAACCAGTCTGTAAAGGACGAAAATATCGGGGATACATCGGAGATCGTGGGACTTTCAGCGTTAAAGTACGGTGATCTTTCGAACCAGGCGTCAAAAGATTATATCTTTGATATCGATAAGTTCATATCTTTTGAAGGCAATACCGGTCCGTATATCCTTTATACGATCGTCAGGATCAATTCGATCCTTGAAAGATATGCATCGGAAGGCGGCAATGTGCAGGGCTGCGGATTTAAAGCACCGTCCGGAAACGGTGAAAAGGAACTGATGCTTTCCTGCGCCGGATTTTCGGGCGCGGTAACGGCAGCCTATGAGGAGCTGGCTCCGCATAAGCTCTGCGCATATATTTACGCTTTGGCAAACGATTTCAATCATTTTTATCATGAGACCAGGATCCTTTCCGAAGAGGATAAGGAGAAGCAGGCCGGCTGGGTAGCACTGCTTGAACTGGTCAGAAGGATACTTAAGGTGAGCATAGATATGCTTGGTTTTGAAGCACCGGAGAGAATGTAAAGAGACTTGAAGGAGAAGAGTTTTGGCGAAGGGCAGATTTAAAAGTATATTGTGGAAAGTCTGGGATGTGATCTTTCCGATCGTATTTTTCGAGCTTTGCCTGGTAGTTTCGACTCTGGTAATAATGATAATCTGCGGGCTGTATTATGGCGGGATATCCATGGAATTTGTGCTTCGCCAGTTCCCTACAGCCGCGATACTCGTAAACATCCTTTTTTACGGCGTTTCAATTTTTGTGCTTGGAAGGGTGTATAAAAGGGATAATATGCGCTTCGGCGAAAGAAACAACCGCTGGAGCATAGGAAAGATCATCGCAGCGGCTGCCATAGCGGCAGCTGTTGCGTTCGTTTTGAATCTGGCGATCCTCTCAAGTCCGCTGCCGGATATTTTTCCAGGCTATACCGAAGCGGCCTCATCCAGCTTCGCAGGGCAGAATCCCATATTGCTCATCCTGGCTACAGTTATTTTAGGACCGATAGCCGAGGAACTGACCTTTCGCGGCCTTACTTACGACCGTATGAAACGTTACCTCGGAGTACCGTGGTCGATAATCATTTCATCACTTATGTTCGGCATTTATCATGCGAACATGATCCAGTTCATTTATGCGACCTTAATAGGACTGCTGCTCGCGTTTTACTACGAAAAGAGCGGCAGCCTTATCGTACCCGTCATCGGTCATATGGCCATGAATGCATTCGCAGTAACCTCGTACTTCTGAAAAAATGTAAAAAGAGGCTGTCGCATTAGTCATTATTAATGCATATCCTGTATATTCCTTCAAGAGACCGCTCCCGCTTAGTGCGGGTTCCCCAGCGGTACTAACGCTCTCGCGGCACTTCGTTTGCGAATCGCGAAGTACCGGGACCCGCAATGTCTCTTTCAGGAATATACAGTGCTATGCATCATTATACATATAGTGCGACAGCCTGTTTTTTACTATTTTTGCTGTATTATTTTGCAATATAATCGCTGTTCAGCACTGTGGAGAAGTGGAAGATCGGACGATCGATCTTTGCAAGGCAGGGAAGGGAATGCGGAAGGCCTGCCGGCAGGAAGATGAGCGTGCTTTTTGTGATGACATGGCGTTCGTCGCCAATTACCATTTCTATTTCTCCGCCGAGATCCCAGGGATGTTCGGGGTCGGTTCCGCAGTAGCAGACGATCTCATCCACG
>CADBMM010000218.1 GCA_902795795.1 uncultured Lachnospiraceae bacterium
AAAAACACTCCGAAGGAGATGTGGGACTGCGCAATGGCTGCTTCTGCACGCGTAGGCGGACTGCCTCTGCTTCAGAATGACGACGTGATCATTCCGGCGCTGATGAATGAGCTGGGCTTCAGTCTCGAGGATGCACGGAACTTTGCATTCATCGGCTGCCAGGAGGTCACAGGTTTCGGCAACGATTATCCGGCGCCTAACGGTTCTGCAATGGGTCATAACGGTATCTTCTGGGCGATCGCTCTTCTTATGGCGATAAATGACGGTATCAACCCGATAAACGGCGCGCAGTGCCCGAAGAAGGTCCGCTCAGGTTATCTTGGCGATATGAAGAGCATGGACGAGGTACGCGCGGCGTTCGAAAAGATCTGCGACTGGATGATGACCTGGTCAGCGTCACTGAACAACCTGACCGAACACGAGTATCCGAGACTGTTCCCGTTCCCGAATCTGTCGATCTCGACCGAGGGCTGCATGGAACAGGGCAAGGATGTTTCTGAAGGCGGCGCGAAATACAACAGTTATGGCGGAACGGCGACCGGCCTTGCGACCACGGCAGATTCCCTGACGGCACTTAAATACATGATCTTCGATAAGAAAATAGTTACCGGAGAAGAGTATCTTAAAGCGATCCTGGACAACTGGGAAGGTCACGAGATGCTCAGACAGCGCGTGCTGAATGAGGTTCCTCATTACGGTAATAACGATCCGTACGCAGATGAAGAAATGAAGTACGTAATGGATCTTTACTATAATATAACCAGAAAGTTCTCGACCTGCCGCTGCACGACTTATAAGTGCGGTACGTTTGGAGCTTCCGACCACGTCGTACAGGGAGAGATCACCTGGGCGACTCCGGACGGCAGAAAGACCGGAGAGCCTATCGCTGACGCCTGCAGTCCGGCGCAGGGACGTGATACAAACGGTCCGACATGTGTATTTAACTCTGCGACGAAGTTCGAACACGGTCACTACATGGATGGGATGGCTCTGAATCTGAAGATCCATCCGACTTCGCTGAAGGCCGAGGACGGCGTCACGAAGCTTGAGAACATGACAAAGACTTATTTCGACCAGGGCGGTATGGAGATCCAGTATAATGTGGTCGACGCCGCGACGCTGCGCAAAGCTCAGGCGAATCCGGATGAATATCATAATCTCGTCGTGCGTATCGCTGGATTTTCCGCATACTTCGTAGATATGACACCGGAGATGCAGGAAGATATCATCGTGCGCGCTGAGCACAGAGTTTAAACTTCTTATGGCGGCAGAGACATTTTGCATGCCGGAACGGACGATGCAGTAAAAGAGCGATCAGGAGGAGAAATGACGGAAATAAAAAAACAGGTTTGGAAGCCGGGTACGATGTTGAATCCCGTACCGGTGGTGATGGTAAGCTGCGCCGGAGCTGACGGCAGTACGAATATTATGACGGCGGCCTGGACGGGAGTGGCGTGCTCCGAACCGCCGATGGTCTATGTATCGATCCGGCCGGAACGGCACAGCCATAAGATGATAAAGGAAACGGGCGAGTTTGTCCTGAACCTGACAACAGAAGAACTGGTCCCTCATACGGATTACTGCGGCGTGAAATGCGGCGCGAAGACGGATAAGTGGAAAGATACCGGTCTGACCAAAGGCAAGGCGGCAAAGGTAGCAGCGCCGCTGGTAAATGAAAGTCCTGTCAATATCGAATGCAAGGTCACGCAGATACTTGAGCTGGGTTCCCACGATATGTTTATCGGTGAAGTAGTGGCGGTCGATGTCGATGAAAAATATTTGGACGAAAACGGAAAATTTGATCTGGATGCCTGTAAACTGGTTGCTTATTCTCATGGCGAATATATCTCACTTGCCGAGGTGCTTGGAACGTACGGATATACCGTCAGAAAAGAATCACCCTACAAGTTTCATTAAGGAGGATGAACATGTACAAATGCAAATACCCGCATTTATTTGAGCCGATCACACTTGGCAGGACCTGGTTCAGGAACAGGATCTTCGCTTCGCCGACCGGATACCAGAACACCGCAGCGGACGGTTCTCTGGCTGAGTTTGCGCCGTACTATTATTCACGTAAGGCACAGGGAGGAGCTGCTTCTGTCGCGACCTGCGAGATAATCGTGGACAAAGAGATCGGCAAAGGCGGCCCGCGCCACGTAAGCGCAGACGATCCTACGGCGTATATGGACTTTTGCCGTATAGCTAACGCCGTAACCAGGTACGGAGCTGTAGCTACGGCAGAACTTCAGCATGCCGGAATGTATGCGAACAGAGACCTCTCATTTGCTGGAGCAGCCAGCAGGGGCGAGGCGTACGGACCGGTGGAAATGGAGCTTGACGGGCGTATCATCAAGCCTATGGACGAGGCGATGATCGAGCGTACAATAAAGAAATATGCCGATGCGGCTGCAACGATGAAACGGGCCGGTTTCGGAATGATCCTGATCCATGGCGGACACGGCTGGATGCTTCAGCAGTTCCTGTCACCATATACCAATACCAGAACTGATAAGTGGGGCGGAGCTCCGATCGAGAACCGTGCAAGACTTGCCGTAGCTATTTGCGATGCGATCCGCAAGGCCGTAGGACCCGGCTTCCCGATCGAATTCCGCATGTCAGGAAGCGAATGCTATGATGGCGGATACGATATCAATGAAGGCATTGCGATAGCAAAGCAGCTGGAGGATCATGTGGACCTTATCCATGTTTCTGCCGGCAGCCATGAAGTTGCTGAGGTCTTTACGGTCACGCATCCGAGAATGTTCCTTGGAGAAGGACCGAACGTCAAATATGCAGCTGAAATAAAGAAAAATGTCCACACGCCTGTAGCCACCGTAGGAGCGCTTGGCGATCCGGATATGATGGAAGAGATCATTGCATCCGGTAAGGCTGATGTCGTTGAGATCGCCCGTTCACTTATTGCGGATCCTGATCTGCCGACAAAGGCCAGGATGGGAGCGGAAGAGAGGATCACACCTTGTCTTCGCTGCCTTAGCTGTTTCTCAAACGAAGTGCAGGTCGGAGAGAAGTACTGCGCGGTAAATCCGTCCAGCGGTTATGAATTTGAACAGCGCCATGGCATCCCGAAAGCCGATGTAAAGAAAAAGGTTCTTGTCGCCGGCGGCGGTATCGGAGGAATGCAGGCAGCTATTTCCTGCGCGCAGAGAGGACATGATGTCATTCTTTGTGAAAAGAGCAGTACTCTCGGAGGCATCCTCCTTTGTGAAAAGGATGTACCGTTCAAGAGAAATCTTGACAGATATATGCAGCATCAGATCTATGAGATCGGCCATCTCGGGATCGATGTCAGACTGAATACTGAAGTCACGCCGGAATTTGCGACCTCTCTTGAACCCGATGTGCTTATCGCTTCGCTTGGATCAAGACCTGTAAAACCGCCGATCCCTGGTATTGACGGAAAGAACGTTTATTCAGGAGAATACATTTATACACATACTGAAGATGCTGGAAACAGCACGGTAATTTTAGGCGGCGGTCTTGTCGGTCTTGAGCTTGCGCTTTTCCTGGCCGGAATGGGCAAAAAGATCACCGTTATTGAGATGCTTGATCATGTGAGCGACGGAGGAAACTTCCTGCATATGGAAGGACTTCTGATCGAGATTAAAAACGCCGGAGTCGAGCTTCACCTTTCGACCCGTGCGGATAAGATCACCGAAGAAGGCGTGTACTGCACATCTGAAAAGGGCGAAGAGTTCTTTGCAGGTGACAGTGTTATCTATGCTGTCGGCATGCGGCCGAACAGGGATGCGGCAGAGGCGCTTCGTTTCTGCGCTCCGGAGTTCTACATGATCGGAGACTGCATCACGCCGAAGAACATCACAAATGCAACAAGCATGGCGTTTGAAATATCCAACAGCATCGGAAGATTCTGATTCCAAAAGCACAAAAGATAATAAGGGTCTGCCGTGAGGCAGGCCCTTATTCGATCATAGCCATAAGAACGGGACCGTTCTTTTTCAGCCATTTATGACACTTCTCGTAGTTCGGAAATACGCGCAGGACTTCGGCGTAGAATCTTTGCGAGTGATTCATTTCTTTTCGGTGGCAAAGCTCGTGGACTACTACGCTGTCGATCACTTCAGGCGGCGTGAGCATTAACAGACAGTTGAAGTTGAGATTCCCTTTTGCGGAGCAGCTGCCCCATCTGGTGCGCTGGGCCCTGATCGATATGCGTCCGTAGGTCACGCCTATAAGGGGAGCGTAATACTTCACCCGTTCCGGAATGATTTTTTTCGCCTTGGCGGCAAGAGCTTTAATATCTTCTTCCGTAAGTGTGCGGTATGATTTCGCTCTTTTTTCGATTTCTCTTGCTTTTGCAAGATGGGTCTCTATCCATTTCCTGTTATTGGCAATAAACGTATCTATTTCTCTGGTGGTCGCGTAAAACGGAGCCCTGATGACCAGCTCGCCGTGAACGATCTGGGCGGCAAGAGTTCTTCTTTTGCTGCGTATTAATTTATACTCCATTCAAGCGCACCTCGGTTCCGTGTTTGCTGTGTTGTCTGCATGTTTCACAGTATATACTGTTTTGGTGTTTTTTTAAATTATACGTTTTCAAATTACTGACGGCGGTTGACAGATATGTTCTGACGCGATTACAGCTTTTATACGGCTGCCAAAAAGTAACCCTCATGGAACGTGTCGCTCCTGTTTCGCTTCACTTCAGTTCCATTTGCTCATGCCTGAGATCGGCAGTTTATATTTGCTGCGCGCCAATATTTAAGCGGCGCGCACGGCATGAGCAAGGAATTCGTGAAGCTCACGCCCGCTCCAATGTTCCATTTCGTGGTTACTTTTTTGTCGCCGAATAAAAGTAACCGGAAACAGCGTCAGAATATATCTGCCGTCCGCTGCTTTAATTTGAAAGCTTTGCATACCCGGAGCTGACGAGCGGGAGGGATGTCTGCTTCTGGCAGACGACATCTGCACAAGGCTCACAGGCTTCTTGGCGGCTTTGAGGACGCGTTAAGGCGCTGACGAGGACTGTTTGGAGCAAGTAGCTTTTTATTTTGCCTGCAAAATGAAAAGCGCACGCGGAGTTCCGCAGTCAGCGCCTTGTTTTTAGCGGACGAGAAACGCCTTAGAAGCCTGAGCCGCGGAAGCCCGTCGTCGGAAGAACAGACATCACGACCTCCTGCAGCCTCGAGTTTGCAAACGTATACATTTCAAAACCTGCAACCTGCAGGCAGAGGGGATGTCGTTTCTCTAAGTTTATTAATAGTGAAGCTTGGAAAATTTGGAATTTGTGGCATAATTAGTGAAGATAGAACTATTTGTATGCAATAAATCCGGAAGGAGACCGATATGGGAAAATTCGAGCATTTGCTGGCACCCGTAACTCTTGCGAAAACACAATTCAGGAACAGGATCTTTGCGTCACCGGTAGGACTCGAATACTATCCATCGGACAACCTCCATCCCGGAGACGATTTTATAGCATTTTATGAGAGAAAGGCACAAGGCGGCGCGGCAACGGTCTGTGTAGGCTCTGCCGTGGCGGACAACGCACGTTCGGCCGTCGGACCTACTATTCGCCTGGACGATCCGTCAGCGTTAAACCCGCTGTTCCGTCTGGCGACAAATATTTCCCGACACGGAGCTGTCGCTGATGTTGAGCTTCAGCATTGCGGACCAAACGCCTATTATAGCGCCATGGGCCTTGGAAATCAGATATACGGCGCTTTTGACCAGGTGAACGGAATGGGGATGGAGGTAAAAGCCATGCCAGAGGAAGTGATCCTGGAAACAATAGAAAAGTTCGGCGACGCTGCTCAGACGGCAAAATTCGTTGGGTTTGGGATGGTCACGATCCATGCAGGCCACGGCTGGCTGTTCAGCCAGTTCATGGGGCCGAAAAACAACAGAAACGACCGCTGGGGCGGAAGCATGGAAAACCGCGTAAGATTTGTAAACGCTATTTGCGATAACATCAGGAAAAAATGCGGAAGAGCGTTTCCAATCTGCGTAAGGATATCCGGAACTGAAGTAATGCCGGAAGGATATGATATCGATTACGGCGTGGAGATCGCGAAGCAGCTCGACGGGCACTGCGATCTGATCAACGTTTCTGTCGGAGCGCACGAAGCGCCGCCATATGTTTTCGTGACGACACATCCCTCGATGTTCCTTCCGGAAGGCTGCAACGTTAAATATGCCGCTGCTGTTAAAAAGGTCGTTACGCAGTCGAAGGTCTCCGCTGTCGGAGCGCTTTCAGATCCGGAATATATGGAAGAGGTAATAGCATCCGGACAGGCGGATATCGTATATCTTGCCAGACAGCTTATGGCGGATCCGGATCTTCCGGTTAAGATCCAGTCAGGAAAGGAAGACGAGGTGCGGAAATGTCTGCGCTGCTTCGAATGCTTTTCCGGTGCATTTAATAAAAAATCCCATTACTGTGCAATTAATCCTGAGATCGGATATGAAAGAGAGCAGCATTATGCCGATCCGCTGCCTCAGTTTAAAAAGAAGATACTGGTCGTCGGAGGCGGTCCGGGAGGAATGCAGGCGGCTTTGACTGCTCATGAACGCGGCCACGAGGTTATACTGTTTGAAAAGTCATCTGAACTCGGGGGAGCGCTCCGCTGCGAAAAATATGTGCCATTCAAGCAGAAAACACAGAATTATCTGGATCTTCAGGCACATCTTATTGAAAAACGCGGGATAGAATGCCATCTGAACACTGAACTTACGCCGGAAAAGGCTAAGGAATACGGAGCCGACGTTATCCTCATTGCTGCAGGCGCAACGCCTCTGAAGCTTCCGCTTCCCGGAATCGACGGTAGCAACGTGATGAGTGCAGAACACGCCTATCTGAATGCGGATGAAGTTGGAGAAAAAGCCATCGTATTGGGCGGAGGCCTTTCCGGCATAGAACTTGCGATCTATCTTTCGGAGCTTGGGAAGAAGGTAACGATCATAGAGATGGCGAACGCCCTGAACTTCGGAGGAAATGTACTGCATTCAATGGCGGCAAGACATCAGCTGGAGATACTCGACGTAAAAATAGTTACGTCGACGAAGGCAGCCGAGATCAACGATAAGGGAGTCATTGGAGAATACGTAGGAGACGCATTCTCGCCGGCCGGTCCCTGTGAGACCATCGTAAAAGGCGGCCTGAATTCGGTAATAAACTCCCAGCCTCCGGTTTCCGGTAAAAAAGAAGGAGAGAAGCAGCTTTACGAAGCGGACACCGTGATATACGCCCTTGGTCAGGTCCCGAACAGCAGCCTTCTCGAAAAGATGCAGGGCTGCGCTCCGATGGTACTCAGCGTCGGAGACTGTGTGGCGCCCAAAAATATGCTTGCGGCAAATACAGTGGCTTATTCAGTAGCCCGAGATATAGGAAGATATTGATAAGAGTATAATTCGTTTATAAAATAGTTCATGGAGGAAAATCGAAAATGAAACAGGTACCATCGATCGATCAGTGGTTGAAGGAAGCAAAGGCAGATCCGTCTGCGAGAAATGCAGGAATGTATCTGGTACATAACGGCCAGGTCAGGGAAACAGCCAAGGCAAAGGTCCGCGCGGGAGAAGAGAATACAAAGCCGGTCACGGGTATGTATTTTTCATATGATGAAGAAAAGGTAAACGCAGCGATAGAAGAAACGTACAAGATGGACGGGATCTGCTATGTCCGGGTCTGGATGAACGAAGGCGAACTGAATGTCGGAGATGACATTATGTTCGTACTGATCGGAGGAGATATACGCCCGCACGTGATCGATGCGCTTCAGACACTTGTAGGATATATAAAGAACGAATGCGTTGTGGAGAAAGAACTCTACTGATATGGCAGAAGAAACGAAATATTCATATAAAATAGGAGAAGTCTCAAATCTGTTCGGACTGACAAACGATACGATCAGATATTACGAGAGCCGAGGAATAGTTTCGCCGAAAAGGGATGAGGAGTCGGGATACAGATATTTTGACTCCTGGGATATTAATTATCTGCTCGACTGCTTAAGATACAGATCCATGGATCTGCCGCTTTCGGACATTGAGCAGATGATAAAGGAAGACGATGTAGACGAGGTCGAGGAGCGCTTAAGAAAAAAAGAAACGGCGCTCTTAAGGCAGATCTATGAGCTTAAAGCAATGGTCCGCGAAATATCCGATCTGAGAGGCAGCATTTCGGAAATAAAGAGCAGACTCGGAAGCTTTACTATTGAAAAAAATCCGGAAATGGTCTGGCTGTGCCAGAGAGCAAAAATAAAAAGCGAGGACGGAGAGCTTATACATGGTAAAGCAGTCGCTGCAGTCCAGGAATGGATGAAGCATATGCTTTATCTCGGACACACCTTCCTCATGACAGCGGGAGACGACAGGCAGAGGTTCGATGAATACAACTGGGGCTTTTCTCTTTCGCCGGATAAGCTATATGAGCTGGGGCTTGAAATACCTGAAACGGCAAAGTTCATCTCGAGCCGCAGGAGTATACATACGTATTTTTCAGCTGAGGAAGAAAATACGTTCATGCGTTTTATTCATGAGCAGGTGCTGGAGCCTATAAAAGCACAGGGATTTCGTATTACCCATCCGCCGGTCGGCAACCTGCTGGTCAGAGTGCACGAAAACGGCAAAATGAAGAGATATTTCGAAGTCTGGGTGCCGATAGACTGAGCATATTATTATAAAATTCATAGTCTGTGTATGAAAGTCTGGAGCAACTCCAGACTTTTTCACAAACTGGGTTTCGCTGATTAACAATCAAAAGGTTGTGAAGTAAAAAATCGGTGCTGATGTTTCTCTGGAGGAAATTTGCAGCCCCTTATATTTTTGCGCAATATCACTAAAATTCACAGCACGTAATAAGTGGTTTTGACTTTCAAAATAGCTTGAGTTTATAAAATTTTAATATTTCCTTGACCCTTGACCAGCTTTATTTTTTATTATTTCTCTGTAGTTTTATAAAGTCTGAGGGGAGTTTTCAGACAAACAATTATTGAGGAGGGTAATAGTTATGCCTACAACAGCTATCAAATCCGGAAAACTTGATGGAGCATACCTTGTTAAATCTATTATCGGTATCTTTATCATGCTTATTTTCCGCTTCATTCCGGCGCCGAATCCTATCACACCGGCCGGAATGGCACTTATCGGCGAATTCATAGGTATGATCTTCTTATGGGTATTCGTTGATATGATGTGGCCGACATTCCTCGGCATGGTCCTTTTCGGACTCGACGCACTTGTGATCTATCCGAATTCCGTACAGCTTTCAGGTGTTTATGAAGCCGGAATGCAGTCATTCGGTAACTGGATCACCGTCTTCGTTCTCGGCACGATGCTTATCTGCTACTGCCTTGAAGAAGTAGGAACACTTCGCCGTATCTGCATGAAATTCATCACAAGTAAAACAGCCCGCCAGTCACCGTGGAAGTTCACTTTCATGTTCATGCTTGCAGGTCTTGTTATCGCTCTTTTCCTTGACGTTACACCGGCACAGTTCTTCATGCTTGGTATCGCTCACGAGATGTTTAATATCCTTGGCTTCAAGAAGGGCGACCGCTGGCCGAGATACGTTGTTATCATGATCACCTTCAGCGCTGTTATCGGTTTTGCAATGACACCTATCTGCCATACGCTTCCGATCCTCTGGATGAGCATCTATTCAGCAATCACCCAGACACCGGCTTCCATCGCTTCCTACATCGCGGCAGGACTTCCGGTTGGCGCTATCATCTGGATCCTTATGATGATCTGGATGAAGAAGGTCATCAAGGTCGACAAAGACGTTCCGCAGCTTGACAACATCGATTGGAAGAGAATCGAAGAGATGAAGCCCGGCAAGATGGAAACGAGAGAGAAATACGTTATCGTTATCTCCATCCTTCTTCTTGCAGCATGGATCGTACCGAGCCTTATTTCTCTGGTAAATCCGGCTAACCCGATATATCTGTTCATGTCAAGGCTTTCAGATTCTTCATTCCTGTTCCTTGCTATCGTTCTTCTTGCTATCGTTAAGTTCGACGGCAAACCGGTCCTTGACCTTACAGTTGCATTCCAGAAGATCAACTGGCTTCCGGTCGTTCTTCTTGCAGGCATCATGATGGTTGCAGGCGCTATGGGTGAGGAGCCCACAGGTATCCCGGCAGCTATCTCAATGTACATCGTACCGCTTGTAAAGGGAATGAGCCCGTACGCAATGGTAGCCCTTATCTGCGTACTTTGTGTAATCCTTACAAATATCGCGAACAACGTACCTGTAGGTATCATCTTCGTAAGTGCCGGCGTTCCGATGTGCCTGGAACTTGGTATCAATCCGTTCCCGCTCGCACTTGGCGTCTGTGTTGCAGCTAACCTGGCATTCACCATTCCGCCTGCATACGTTCCGGTCGGTGTTGCTTATGCCGATCCGTACTGCAACGGAAAGACGGTATTCAAAAACGGATTATACATGACTGTTGTAAGTATTATCGTTACGGCACTTCTTGTATATCCGATCGCAAACCTTGTATCTTAAATAATAGAGTGACAGCTTAAGTCACTGAATTTAAGGCCATGCCTTCTATGGCAACATACCGGGCATGGCCTTTTTGAATCCGAAAATAATTAATAATTATTATATATAGAAATACATAATATTAAACGAACAGCAGTATTAACGGAGGGTTTATCAATGGAATTCAAGTACCTTTTTTCTCCTATGAAAATCGGAAAATGCGAGATCCCGAACAGAACTGTCGTTCCGGCAATGGTAGCCAACATGTGCCCCGACAACGGACTCGCATCGGAACAGTATATCAAATATCATGAAGAGAAGGCCAAAGGCGGCTGGGGCCTTATTATTACGGAAGATTATCGTGTAAATCCGAATGCCGGCGGATATCCGCATATCTGCGGACTGTGGTCCGAGGAGCAGATCCCGAGCCATAAAAAGCTGACGGATACTATCCATAAATATGAATCTAAGATCTTCTGCCAGATCTATCACGCAGGACGTCAGGCTACGTCAGGAGTAAACGGCGGAATGCAGCCTGTATCCTGCTCACCGATCCCCTGCCCGTGGAATAAGGAAGTTCCCCACGAGCTTACGATCCCGGAGATCAAGCAGATCGTAGCTGATTTCGGAAACACGGCCGCCAATGTTGTTAAGGCTGGTTTCGACGGAGTAGAGATCCACTGTGCACACGGATATCTTCTTCATGAATTCCTTTCTCCGAACTGCAACCATCGTATAGATGAATACGGCGGCAGTTTCATGAACAGGTTAAGATTCGTTCACGAAGTTTATGATGCGGTCCGCGCGGCTGTCGGCCCTGATTACCCTGTAACTATCAGGATCTCTGCTGACGAAAATACCGAAGGCGGAAGAAGATTCCACGAAACAAGACAGATATTAAGAGAGTTCCAGGACTGGGGAGTAGACGCCATCCATCTTTCAACAGGCATGTACGGAGTCCTTTCTTCACTCGGAACAGTAGCTTCCCATCATCAGCATCAGGGCTGGATAATGGACTATGCCGAGGAAGCAAAGAAATTCCTGCATATCCCGGTAATTACCGTCGGACGTATCAGAGAGCCGTATATGGCTGAAGATATCCTCGCATCCGGCAAAGCTGACTTCATCGGAATGGCACGTGAATCGCTTACCGATCCGCACTGGCCGGAGAAGGCAAAGGCCGGCAGACTTAACGATATCAGACATTGCGTAGGCTGTCTGCAGGGCTGCACGGCATCCACGTATCAGGGCGTTCCGCTTTACTGCATGATCAACCCCGAGCTCGGCCACGAGTGGGATTATGATTATTCCAAGGCTCCGGTCAGCAAGAAGATCATCGTAGCCGGAGGCGGAATCGCAGGTATGGAAGCTGCAAGAGCGGCAGCCATCAAGGGACACCAGGTCGATATCTATGAAGCCAAGGACACTATGGGCGGACAGTTCATCTCTGCGACATATCCTCCGTATAAGGCTGATTACGGCGATTATACTGCATGGATCTACAGAGAGATCCAGAAGTTTGACAATATTAAGATCCATTTAAATACAGAGCTTACCATCGACATGATCAAGGAAGCA
>CADBMM010000219.1 GCA_902795795.1 uncultured Lachnospiraceae bacterium
AACGCTATTATAAATGTTGACCACTTTCGACGGTTTCGCTATTGAATTAGTTTACCACCTTGAATATATCCTTTAAGATTCATCCATATGAATCTTTGAAAGGAGAATGAAAGGTAGTGATCGTCGAAATGGACACGTATCAATCAATCCGGACTTACTTTAATGACGGTAAGTCCATCCGGTGGATCGCCAGAACGCTGGGCATCTCCCGGCAGACAGTACGCAAGTACTGTGAGGGAAACACCCACCCGGAAGTCCGCAAGGACTATTATCGGGCTCCGGATGTCGTAACAGACGATGTCCGGGATTTCATCCGTGACTGCTTTAAACAGGATGAGGATGAAGGGCTCAAAAAGCAAACACATACTGCCAAAAGGATCTATGACCGGCTCGTTACCGAAAAAGGTTTTACCGGCGCAGAATCTACCATCCGTAAAGCAGTAAAACAACTTCGTGAAGAGCATTCCGTCCCGGCCCAGGCTGATGTGCCCTTGGCGTTCGATCCCGGCGATGCCATACAGATCGACTGGGGCGAATGTACAGCGTACCTTGATAACACAAAACGTAAGCTCAGTTTCTTCTGCGGAAGGCTTTGCTACAGCTGCGACATCTTCGTACAGGTCTTTTTCTCACAGAACCTGGAATCCTTTTTGGAAGCCCAGCAGCTCATGTTTGATCACTTTGGCGGGGTCCCCCACCGGCTGATCTTTGACAATGCCAAAGTCGCAGTGAAAGAAGGATTCGGACTTCACGCCAAAGCCACGGACGGTTATGCCGCTTTTGCGGCACACTACGCTTTCCGGACGGAGTTCTGCAACATCGCCAGCGGCAACGAGAAAGGCCTTGTTGAAAATCTCGTGGGCTATGCCAGAAGGAACTTTATGGTTCCTGTGCCCAGGGTCCACGATATCAACGAACTGAATCATCAGCTCCTCATGGCCTGCCGGGTGTATCGGGATACTCATAAAGTTGAATCCCGTACACAGACGGTCGCGCAGGCCTATGCGGAAGAAGTCCGTTTTCTGCATGCTATTCCTTCTTACCGCTATGATACGAGCAGAAAGGCAACACCGAATGTCGGAGATTATTCTACGGTCCGTTTCGATAAGAACAACTATTCTGTTCCTGTTCGGTATCTGCGTAAGACGGTGACGGTGAAAGGCTTTGCCAATGAAGTACACATCATGCACGGTGGAGAGCTGATCGCAACCTATGACCGTTCTTACGGAACAGGAAAGACTCAGTTCCGTCTTGAGCACTATATCGATCTGATCGAACGGAAACCGCGGTGTGTATTCCAGGCCAGGCCGGTCAGGGAGACCGTCACACAGGAACTTCTTGAATGGGGAAAACTTCTTCCTGGAGGCAACGCTGAAATGGTAAAACTTCTCCGGCTGTGCGTGGACTATGGGGAAGAAAAGATCCTTTCCATACGGGATTCCATGCCCAAAGGCGTCATTCCAACGGTCGACATGGTTCGCAGTCAGCTGCATGAACCGGTCGAGACCAACGTCGTCTACTTCAGCAATGAGATCAGCATCATGTCGACGGATCTGAAACAGATCGATGAGAAATGTGGGGTGGGCTGATGGATGTATTAAAGCAACAGACCTTGGACCTTTACGCAAAGCTCTTAAGGCTCCCGACTTTCCGCCAGTGTGATGATGTGATCCGCCAAATGGATGACGATTCCGGTTACGCTGATTTCCTGATCGAGATGATGAAACGGGAACATGATTCCCGTCAGGAAGGAGCAAAAAAGCGGGCGGTGAAAGCCGCGAAGTTCCCGTATATCAAGACTTTCGATGAACTGGAGCTGGACCGGTTTGAGCACCTCGAGGAGGCATATCTCAAAGAGCTGGCTTCCTGCGAGTTCATAAAGGAACGCCGCAACATCGTGATGATCGGCAACCCGGGGACCGGGAAAACACATCTATCCATAGCGCTGGGTGTAAAAGCCTGCAACCTTGGAATGAAAGTCCGGTTCTTTACCGCCGCCAATCTCGCGAATGCCCTGATCGAGGCGCAGGATAATCGCAGTCTGATGCGGCTGGAAAAACAGATCTCATCAGCGGACCTGCTCATTATCGACGAACTGAGCTATCTCACCTTCAACCTTCACCAGTCCGAGCTGCTGTTCAAAGTGATCTCTGACCGGGCGGAGAGGCAGAGCGTTATCGTATCGACCAACCTGAAGTTTTCGGAATGGGTGACGATGTTTGATAACAAGACAATGGTATCCGCGCTGGTCGGAAGGCTCACATTCAAATCTCATGTCTTGAACATGAACTCTGAAAAGCCCTATCGGGATGAACATGCAGCCGTCGTCCGCAAGCCGGGAAAGGAGGCAGAGCGTCATGGCAGTAAGTAATGCAGTTATCAAGGAACATCCGTTATATATAAACACGAAGGCCAATCTGGAAGAGGCCTGTGATCATATCCAGGATCTGTAAACATCCAGATCAAATGTTTCGGGGGAATGCTTCCACAGCGTTCCCCATTATCAGAAACAAAGTGGTCAACTTTTTCAATAGCGACCGGTCAACTAATTCAGTAGCGCAGGTGGTCAACTTTTTCAATAGCGCTGCTGGTAAACTTTTTGAATAGCGAAACGTCTGAAAATGGTAAACTTTTTCGCTAGCGGGGTGGTCAACTAATTCAGTAGCGAGTGGTAAACTTTTTCATTGACGTTTACATACATTTTGTGCTGAGCATTTGGATACAGATATAGTTGATGCTATTTCAAGCATCGAGAGCAGTTGGTTCGTACAATATTTTTCATATCTTAATGAACTAGCATCAAAAGCACCGAGATATAGGAAAGAAATACTAAACTTTGACAAAGGTTTCTATCAATTCATTTTATGCCATCGAGCTTTGAGTAAGTACAATTATGATTTGATTTCTTATGAATTCTCAAAGATGAGTGAAGAGGAAGAAACAGTGTAAGGTTATGATATAACAAATGCGTTTCACACATAGAGGCAGATTTGCCGTAGAACAGGAGCAGGGTGTTTAGAACGAAAAGCTTTTTCCCAAACCTGCGTTCTATAATAGCTGAAAGGGAATCGATGCCATAGCGCAGGTCGGTGAAACCACAGACGATGTAAACGCCGGAAAAGGAACGGGGATCAGCATCTTTAAGCATAATGCACCGCTCGAACGAGAGTATGCAGGAAGTCTTTGGGAACGGCTGGATCGATCTCGATAGAGATACCGTCAATGCAGAGTATAACGCTTGGTCCAGAAGGATTTGTACGAATTGTGCGATTCGTGCGAACAAGATGGCGTGTCGCTGAAATAGAAAATGAAACGGGTATGATATCCGGAAGCATCTGCTTAATGACCTCTTCCTTGAGCATGTATTTCCAGTAATTGTATTTGTATATGGATAATTGGTCCTGTTCACACAACTGGCGGACAGTCAGTCCGCTGGTATTTTGACCAGATAAGCGGGCAGCGCATTCACGAAGATAAGTCTGGTGAAGTTTTTGTTTGGCATTCATGAGATAAACCTCCGTAGATGATAGTAGAAATCGCGCGATTCTCACGAAACTGTAATTCGAGTAATTATCTCATGAATGTGTTAAGATAATAAGGTAGTGGTTATTGAGAGTTTACGAAATAGAGGAATGTATGGAGTTTTTAAGCAAAGAAATCGAAAACCTTCTACAAGAGTGTATAGAACGATCTGATGATTTCCCAAATGTCCTTGTAGAAAAGTTTGAGGGATTATCCAAACTAGAAGATAATTGGCTCAGAGGCTGTATTAAGATACTCACCAACAAAGGATATATATCTATACTCGAATGGAGAGATAATGTGCCTTATTGTGGCTGTATTGAACAAAACGGATATGAATACTTTCATTATAAGGAAGTTTATATCAGGGCAAAGTTGCGCCAGGATCCATATTTCACTTTGCTAGATGAGGCGTCAGAAAAAGAATTGTGTAAATTATCTCAGTCATCAGAAAAGGAAGTAATGGTTTTTGGAAACGCCGATACAGGACGTGTGCTCGAGCATTTGAACAGATATGGGTATATTCAATTCGGGCCTCAAGGATTAACCTATGACTATAACGGTGATTTTGTTGCGGTAGCTGCAGTTACGCAAAAAGGAAAGAATTACTTCGTAGATAAAGATGAACGGATTGAAGAAATAATGATTTTGGATGATAAAGCATTTGTTGTAAACAATATTGATAACCAGTTTAATGTCAGTGGAAATACAGTTTCAAATTCGCCAATTCAGGTTGGTGATGGAAACACACAAAGTGTTGATTACTCGGATATTGAAGAAAAACTAGGTGAATTAAAAGAAGAAGTTACTTCGCTGAAGTTATCGAATGAACAGATTGGTTCTTTCTTAACTTTAATTGAACGTGCAGAAGATATGTGCAAGAGTAAAAATAACAGCAAACTCAAAATCGTACTCAGTGAATTGTTGGATTTTGCGAAGCAAACGGGGTCAAGTTTGCTTGCAACATATATTGCTTGCACGTTTGGATTGGGATTATAGATATACTTTTTGCCAATCAGATGGATATAATATAAGTAAAGGAGAGCAAATATGCCAAATTGGGGACAGGTACTGAATGAAATTCAAGGGATGCGGATTGATAACCCTTTAGACACCATACGACGTAAATATCTTAATACCATGTTTAAATACACGGGTAGAAATGTTATTGCATACTATTCTGGATTTCTACAGAAGCCTAAGGATAATGTAGCAATTGATGATAATGACAAAAATGCACTCATGCAAGCGGTTTATGGGTTGGACAAGACAAAAGGTCTAGATCTTATTCTACATACTCCCGGAGGAAACGTTGCTGCAACGGAATCAATAGTTAACTATTTGCGAGCTGTTTTTGGAAATGACATTAGAGCGTTTATTCCACAAATTGCTATGTCTGCAGGAACGATGATTGCACTATCATGTAAGGAGATCGTTATGGGAAAACAATCTAATATCGGTCCAATCGATCCGCAGTTTGGCGGTATGTCGTGCGCTGGCGTGATAGAAGAGTTTCAAAAAGCTATTGAAGGGATAAAAAAAGATCCCGCTTCTACGCCATTGTGGCAAGTAATAATTTCAAAGTACCATCCAACTTTTTTGGGCGATTGTCAAAAAGCAATTGATTGGTCTGAAAAAATGGTTACCGAGTGGCTTTGTACGAATATGTTTTTAAAACAAGAAAATCCAGCTGATGACGCAAAGAGAATAATTGAAAAACTTGGAAGCCACAAAGAGACATTATCGCATGCTAAACATATCCATTTTAAAGAGTGTGAAGAATTAGGTATTAGAGTTGTTTCCTTGGAAACGCTCAAAAAGAAAAAGATAGATGGGTGTAAGGATCTTCAAGACTGCGTACTCACAATACATCATACTTATATGCACACGTTTTCTAATTCCAATGCAGTTAAAATAATTGAGAACCATATGGGAAGTGCGATGATAATGAATGCTCCTGTAAACCTTTCTACCGTTCCAGTTAAGGTGGGATAAAAGCCAGTATTGTGAAGGAGATTTAGAGTATGGATGCGAAAGATTATGAAAAAATATATATTGAGTTTGGAATTCAATTTGAGCCTTTACCAGATAACTATAATCCAGATGAATATGGTAAAAAGTTGATGTCATCGTATCAATTAAACGAAGGCGTAGTGTATTCGGCGTCAACAAGTTTAAATCAATCTTTATTTAAGGATACACTAGCATAGACATTTGTGGATTTTTGCTTAATGATTGATTAGGTATTATGAATGTTAATTATAAAGTAGGTCATTAGCGCGTTTGATTTTTAGCCACTAACCTTAGCTTGAAAATGAGCTGCTTAATATTTGTATTTCCTTGTATGTTCCAATCGGTAGGACTTCGGTCGAAACTTATAAATTTCAGTCTCCGATCCAGGACGATGAGATCGAGAGGTTCTTCAAAGAGGCAAGGGAAGGATCCCGTGAATTTTCCGGCGTTAAAACACCGCCATTCCGGTGAAGCGGAAACCGCGGGACCAGCCCACTGGAAACCGTGAATCCGGAGACACGGGAACCGCTCCACATTTGTTAGTATATAGGCTGCCTGCAGCCATTGCACCTTGTCAATCTATAGGTTTTAAACGGTTGTAGATTTTACGCATCGATACTGCCTTCGTTGGATCTGAATACTCGATGTTTA
>CADBMM010000220.1 GCA_902795795.1 uncultured Lachnospiraceae bacterium
AGATACGCTTCAGGGATTTGATAATGTAACGATCATCAACGACGATATATTAAAAGTAGACATCACGAAGCTGGCCGAAGAAAGAAACGGGGAAAAGCCCATAAAAATAGCCGCTAACCTGCCTTATTACATTACGACCCCGATAATCATGGGGATCCTTGAAAGCGGCGCTCCCGCAGATACTATGGTATTTATGGTCCAGAAGGAAGTGGCCGACAGGATCAGCGCGGATCCGGGCGGAAAAGAATACGGAGTGCTTTCGCTGGCCGTGCAGTATTATTGCGAGACATATACGGCTGTCGATGTCCCTCCCGAAAGCTTCATCCCAAGGCCGGAGGTATACAGCTCGGTCGTGGTGCTGAAAAAACGCGAAAAAAAGATACCGGTCAAAGATGAGACTCTTATGTTTAGACTCATAAGGACAGCGTTTTCACAGAGAAGAAAAACGCTGATGAACTGCCTCCGCAGCTCCAAAGAACTTGGCCTTGGAAAAGAAGAAGCAGAAGCACTTATAGAAAAGACAGGTCTTGAGCCTAATATCAGAGGTGAAGCTCTGCAGCTTGAGACATATGCCAAAATGGCAGATATACTCAGCTCAGAATTTTGTTAACAATTTATTCACGAATTGTTCATATTTAACTGGTATAGTGCATATTGAACAAAAAAAGAGATAAAAGCGGTTCTTGTATTAGTATTTTTCATAATAATTGCCCCGGTATTCTGCATGCCGGGGCACTCCTCATATCAAGAGTATAATTATCTAATAGCACCTCATGACCAGACCCCGAATATCAGGAGGATCCGATGAAAAAGATCACTGCAGTTTTTACAGCTTTAATTATGACACTCGGATTATGTTTTCCTTTAAATTCTTTTGCCGCTGCAGGAGGATGGAGCCCGTTCTCGAATGATAGTGGAACATGGACGATATTTGTTTACATGTGCGGATCCGACCTGGAATCTTACGGGGCGGCAGGCTCTATGGATCTGATCGAAATGATGAATTCCTCGATGGGCAATAACGCCAGATTCATAGTGGAGACCGGAGGATCGAGCGACTGGTACAGTAACGTTTCCAGAAATCATATCGAAAGATACGAGATCACGCGGCGGGGAGGCTACCGTGTACAGGCGCTTTCGCGTTCGAATATGGGAGACAGCGGCACGCTGGCCGATTTCATAGACTGGGGCCTGGATAATTATGAATCCGAACATATGGGATTTATATTCTGGGATCACGGCAGCGGCAGCATCAACGGAGCCTGCTTCGATGAGTTATATTCATATGACAGCCTGTATCTGACCGAAATAGAGGATGCGTTTGCGATGGCGATCGGGAAGACGGGCAAAAGATTCGATTTTATCGGCTTTGACGCCTGCCTAATGGCGAGCATAGAAACGGCGGCCATACTGCAGGACTATGCCGACTATATGGTAGCTTCGGTGGAGTCGGAATCGGGATACGGCTGGGATTACACTGCGATAGGAGCATATCTCGGACGGAATCCGGGTGCACCGGCGGATAAGCTTGCGAAAGTGATCTGCGACAGCTTTTACGAAAGCTGTGATCTTATCGGGGCTGCCGGAAGCAGCACCCTGTCAGTTATCGATCTTGATAAAATGCCCGCACTCATATCAGCTTTCGACGCCTATGCCGAGGATATTTATAGGCTTAGCGGCAAGGCGGATATCCTTACACCGGTAATAAAGCAGGCCAGGGCGGCGGATAATTACGGAGGCAATAACGCCAGTGAAGGTTATGCGAACATGGTGGATATCGGAGGTATCATAAACGCAGGAGCGGAATATTCCAAAAATGCAGCGGCAGCGCAGAAGGCGCTTGAGGAAGCCGTTGTTTATCAGGTAAAGGGAAGAGATCACTCAAGAGCCAGCGGCCTTTCCGTGTATTATCCGCTTCAGGTGCGGGGTTCCTCCGAGATCGAGATATTCAGAAATGTATGCATCAGCAATTACTATCTTGGGCTTATCGATAAGATAGTTTATGGGTTGGCGGATCCTTTAAATACCGCTGAATACGACAATCAGGGAGTCGTCGAAGGGCAGGATGGAGACTGGGGTTATCTGGATGATATCGATCTTAACGACAGTACGGCTATAACCTTTACCGAGGAGCCGCAGATCAGCGAAAGTGGAAGCTTCTGGTTTGAGCTGTCGGAAGAAGGCCTGCAAAATACCGCCTCTGTTCAGGCTATCGTGTATCTTCTTACTGATGATGTGGAAGACGCCATATGCCTGGGCTTAAGCTCCGACGTACTGGGCAACTGGGATAACGGAGTTTTTGCGGACGATTTCGATGGCCTGTGGTTTTCGCTTCCGGATGGCCAGATGCTGTGCACCTACCTGGTAGAAGAGTGCGACGGTTACGATATCTATACTTCTCCGATAGAGCTTAACGGGGAAGAGAAGAATCTGCGTTTCGTCTGGGATTATGAATACGGCGAAGTATACATGATAGATGTCTGGGACGGCATCGAAGATTACGGCGCAGCCGGACGTACCGGTACCGAGCTCAAACCGGGAGATGAGATCGTTCCAATGTATGATGCGTTCATAGTTGACACCGGTGAGGACTGCAAGTATTACGGGGAGACCTATGTATATGACGGCGATCCTTATCTGGAATTCGGACCTATCCTTGAAGGGCAGTACATCTACGGATTCTGCATAGACGATATTTACGGCGGAAGCCTGTTTACCGATATGGCCTACTTTGTATATTCCGACGGAACCGTATACTTCGACGAAGAACTGCTGTAA
>CADBMM010000221.1 GCA_902795795.1 uncultured Lachnospiraceae bacterium
GCGATAACCACTGACGGCCCTTTATAATCCTGCGCTTCTTTCAAAGCCTTGACCAGCTGATTCATATCGGCGCCCATGGCGACCTGCGCAACATAGACATTGCCATAAGTTCTGAAGATCGCGCCGAGGTCCTTTTTCCTTGTACGCTTTCCGGCAGATGCGAACTGGGCTACAGCTCCTTTAGGCGTAGCCTTTGAACTCTGACCGCCGGTATTTGAATAGACTTCATTATCTATTACGAATACATTGATATCTACGCCCTGGGCGATAACATGATCAAGGCCTCCAAAGCCGATATCATAAGCCCAGCCATCGCCGCCGAACATCCAGAAGGTCTTCTTCGTAAGCTGATCTTTTCTCCTTAATATCTTTCTGGCGATATCAAGGCTGCTCTTTTCAAGCTCGGCGATCAGCGCGTCACTTAAGGTCGTGGACGTATAATAATCGTCAAATGAGTCAAGCCACTCTCTTGCTGTATCGGAAGCGGTCTGGGCATAATACTCCTGGACATAGAATTTTACACGTTCCCTGTTCTTGCGTGAAGCAAGATACAGCCCAAGCTCAAGCTCGGCATTGTTTTCAAATAAGGAGTTGGTCCACGCCGGTCCTCTTCCGCGCTTGTTAGTTGTGTAAGGAATATTGGGCATTGCTCCGCCCCAGGCCTGTGAACATCCGGTAGCGTTTGCCCAGTATACCCTGTCGCCGAAGATCTGGGTGATAAGCTTAGCGTAAGGCGTCTCTCCGCACCCGGCGCAGGCTGCCGAAAACTCAACAAGCGGTTTTCTGAACTGGCTGCCCTTTACAGAATAAACATTGAATATCTTATCTTTTTCTTCGATCGTAAGGCCATAATCCCAGCAGTTTCTGTTCTCTTCAGTAAATTCTGCAGGCTCCATATGGATAGCCTTCCCCTTTGCCGGGCAGACGGAAACGCAGCTTCCGCAGCCTGTGCAGTCAAGGTTGGATACCTGGATCGTATAATGGAGCTCTTCTTTTCCGTTGGCTTTGGTATATTTGAAGCCTTCAGGAGCAGCATCCGCTTCTTTTTGCGTCATAAGATAAGGCCTTATTACCGCATGCGGGCAGACAAATGAGCAGCGGTTGCACTGGATGCACCCTTCCGGATCCCAAACGGGTACATTTACGGCTATACCCTTCTTCTCATAGGCTGTAAGGCCTACATCAATATGACCGTTCTCATATCCCGCAAATGCGCTGACAGGAAGCTGATAACCTCTTTGACGGTCTATAGGATAAAGGAATTTTTCCACTCCAAGCGGAGCGTTTGCAGCAGCTCGTTCAGAAATACGGCTTGCTTCCGGTACGTCAGGAGCATCCTTCCAGCTCTCCGGGATCTTAACTTCATGGGCTGCCGTCGCACCGGCATCTATACCGGCAATATTTTTATCTATGACTTCATCGCCTTTTGCGAAATAAGTCTTTCTGACAGCTTCTTTCATTTCGGCAAAAGCATCTTCCGCCGGAATGATATTCATCAATGCGAAAAATGCAGCCTGTAAAATTGTATTTGTGTGCGAGCCAAGGCCCAGATCCTGCGCTATCTTAGTCGCATTTATTGTGTAAAAGCGAAGCTTTTTGGCATAGATCTGCCGCTTTACCTCTCCGCTGAGCATTGTGTCAAGCTCTTCATCGCTCCAGGTACAGTTAAGCAGAAGCGTGCCGCCTTCCTTTACCTCCGGAATGATATCATAGTGGTTCATATAATGCTGGGCGTGTACAGCTACGAAATCCGCGCTTTTTACATAATATGAACTTTCTATCGGTTTATCAGAAAATCTTAAGTGCGATCTTGTAAGGCCGTAAGATTTTTTCGCATCATATTCAAAATATGCCTGTGCATATTTATCGGTAGTATTGCTTATGATCTTTACTGTATTATGGTTTGCGCCTACTGTTCCGTCGCCGCCAAGGCCCCAGAATTTGCAGGCTATAAGGCTTTTGTCTACAGGCGTGTATTTTCTCGGTTCAAGAGATAAATGCGTCACATCGTCGACAATACCGATGGTGAACGGACTCTTGGGATTTTCAGATGCAATGTTGTCATAAACGCTCAAGATCATGTCGGGATTGGTATCCTTTGAACTTAAGCCGTAACGTCCGCCGAAGATCCTTATATCCTTTCTCGAGGAAAGCGCCGCGCAGATATCTTCAAACAGCGGTTCTCCGATAGCGCCCATATCCTTGCAGCGGTCAAGTACACCGATGTTTTTAACGGTTGACGGCAGTGCGCCCAAAAGATGTTTTACCGAAAACGGTCTGTAAAGCAGTACCTGGATATAACCTACTTTTCTGCCTTCTGCTATAAGCTGATCGACTGCTTCCCTTGCAGCGCCGGATACAGAGCCCATGGCGATAACAACGTCTTCGGCGTCTTCTGCCCCGTAGTATTTGAAGAGTTCATATTTTCTACCGGTTATCTCACTGATCTTGTGGAAATACTTCTCAAAGATATCCGGAAGATTACTGTATGCCGTGTTATTCGCTTCCCTTACCTGGAAATA
>CADBMM010000222.1 GCA_902795795.1 uncultured Lachnospiraceae bacterium
ATTCTCCGCCTGGGCACCTGCCTTGGTAATCGCGTTAAAAAGGGTGCTCTTCCCCACATTGGGAAGGCCGACCATACCTAATTTCATTTATCTTCACATCTCCTTTGTTTTCAAGGCTTTTGAGGTTTTGGATCACAGTTTTACACCATTTTTACACCATTTTTACGCCATTTGAGAAGATTAATTTACACCATTTTTAGTGCTAAACATCCTTCATCTGAAATCGTCTGACAGCTTCCCACTTAGAATCATCTGTGACATGAACATATCGATCCATGGTCATACTCAAGGTTGAGTGTCCCAGCAGAAGCTGCAGAGTTTTTGGATTAACTCCCCTCTCGATAGCTCTTGTGGCATAAGTATGTCTTAATGCATGCATACAAAATCTCTTTATTCCCGCTTCATCGCATAACTTATAAAGATGCGTATCATAGGAACTGTTTTTTGCAGGCATACCAAGACGATAATTGATGAAGACCAGATCTTCCATGCACAATGCTTTCGTTTGGCCACTTATCCTATCGACGTATTCCAGTGTGGTTGATAGTTCCGGCGACTGCTTCCTATAATTTTTCCTCGCAAACTCCTCCTCAAGGATCTCATATGCCCGATCAGTTAAAGGAATCGTTCGATAACTGCTAGCAGTCTTTGGCGGACCGGCTTTCCAAGTACCTCTACTATGACGATACTCCAGCGTTTTGTTGACAGTAAGAGTTCTTTTTTCAAAATCGACAGCATCCCAGGTGAGACCGATCATCTCCCCTGTCCTCAGCCCTGTCTCAAGGATCAGGCAATACTGGTTATAGTTATGCGATCGCCTTGCAACGCTTAGGAATGCTTCCTGTTCTTTGATGGTAAGGTATTTGATATCGGAAGCAGACCTTGCCGGTTTTGTACAACGGACTCCGTCTAAAGGATGTTTCGAAATCACATCATTCATTAACGCAGATCTAAACATGGTACCCATAGCTATATATGCCTGCCTAATGGTCGACCCTGCATAATCCTTGTCCATATTCTGAATGATCTTTTGGCAATGCATCGGCCGGACATTCTGGATCTTGAGCTTTCCTATCACAGGCTGAATATTCTGAACATATCGATCCCGATAATTCCTTCGCGTATTCCACGCCAGATTGGCGATGATATTCTCCATCCAAAACTCATACCACTCATCAACAGTCATATCCTTAAAAGCGATATGCGCATCATCGCTTTTAAGAATCTTTTCTGCCACCATTTCAAATGGTGCCAGCCCTGTATTCTCGTCTTCCAGCCTCGCTTGATTGAGCCAATTACGAGCCTCCGCCAAAGAATCGAAATACTTTTGCTGCCTTTGTCCGGTCTTATCAACAAACCGTGCTGAATATCGTTTATCTTTCCTTTGTGAGAGCCCCTTTCCAAGCTCTCTGCCTCTTAAATTTTTCCCCATATTGTGCTCCTTCTATTGAGAAAAGAGCTCAACACAACTATGTTATTATATCATTCCAGTTTGCATCTCTCAATAGTTTCACTTTTCTAAATGTTCATTTTTTCACTGATAAACTGTTCAAACTCTTTCCTTTTCACTAATTTCTTTCCACCTACAAAAAGAACAAAAGGACAATTCGGCAATTTCAATAGCATCGAAATCTTATTCTGTCCGATATTACTGTATTCTGCGGCCTCCTGGACCGTCAAGGCAAGTTTCTTTTCAATAGGGACGCGCATTTCCATATTACTCATAAACCTCACTCTTTCTCTCTGCTAGTTCAAAATGTGTCAGAAGATGTGTTTTTATATTGAAAGGCGCCCGAAGATTTTCCTTTCCTCAAGAGCGCCTTTCTTTTCAATAGACTCAACTAAGGTATTATGTTCTATTTGTGTTTATCCTGCTTCGAGATGCAGTTCCGACTTCTCTGCTGGTGGCGGCTAATCACCATCATCAACGCTCGCATGGTGTTTACGAGAGACGCCCGCATGGTTCGCACACGGCCGCGCCTAAGTAGCTTTCCCCGGTTTGATCATCGCGTCTTCATTCTACCTGGCGCCACACCAGGCATCGGCTGACCGGACGCTTTAGGATCTCATCCTCCCACCGGGACACGTACAGAGACTTCGGTATTCAGTTGTTAAGGTCCATGCCGAGATCCAGTTGCATCTTGAATTTAAGGCGTAGTATCTCAGATTTTCTTTTATTGAACCTGTAATTTTCAGACTCATCTATAGTATAGTCTGAAATATCGTTTTCGTCAATATTGTTTATCTGAATATTTCAGATAAAATCACTTGATTTATTCTTCTACTCATTGTATGATATGCATGAAAGAAAAATTACGCTCAAACTATAAATCAGACACTAGACGAGGATCGTTATGGATAAATACAAAGACAATCGCCTGGGCGAAAACATAAAAAAAATCCGCAAATTCGCCGGCTTGAGCCAGGCTGATCTGGGGAATCTTTTTTCTACCGGGAAGAAAACCATCGGTGATTATGAAAACGGAAGAAGCCTTCCGAACATCTTCTTCATTAGAGATTTCTGCAATTACTTTGGTATCACTATTGAGTCTTTACTGGAAAACGAAAGTGATCAGAATCCCGGAACTGCTCCGGAGCTTCGCATCACTTCCCTGGATGGAGACGAGCTGGAAGTCGTCAAGATTTTAAGATCTCTCGATGATGACTATAGGAAAAAGGCCCTTCAAGTCATCAGTGTTTTCCGCACTGTTGCAGAGCCCCCAGAGATCAAAAAAGCAGAGTAACTACTTCAGGACATTATGTCCTGAAGTTTTTTTATGAGTCGAGACTTACTCTTCAAACCTTCTAATACGCACATATGTTTGACTGACTATGATCCTGCTATATAATTATATGCAGGTCAAATAGTAAGGAGGTTTGAAAAGATGATTCTCAGCAAACAAGAAAGAAAACTGATTGAAATCTTTCGGCAGCTGAGCGAAACAGAAAAGGGATTGTTGTATGAGATGGCACTTTCTCTATTCTCTGGTCCCAAAGCCGAAAATGATGACAGGAAAAAAAGTATCGCAGGGATGGCAACATCATTCATGTGGATGACTGGAAAAAGTAATTACCCATCATGTGATGTGGCGGCTTCTTTTCCGCATCGATTGCTGGCAGGCCTCCTGCAGTGCAGCTCCAGGGGACCTGTCAATCGACTTTTTGTCGTTGAGAGTCTTTGGTGTGCTCAGAATACCTACTTTATTTTTCTTTTTTGGAGTCGGGCACATTTTCCTTTGAGCAAAGAATATTTGTTGCTTCTTGCGACTCTATCCGTGCAGAAAAATTTACACTTGGCATGGATGTGGTTTGTATCTGGTGCGGACCAACATACTCGATACTTGTAACTTGCTTTATTCTTTCAAAATTCATCATAGTCACGTCTCCTATATGATACCATTTTCTATCCATCCAGACGATGAAAGCGTGCAGTTGACGCCTAAACTTACATCAGGATTTCTCCAGAATATTAGATCAATATCATTAAAAACAGCCTTGGCACCATTAACACTTTCAATAGCGGCTATCATACAACGATGTTTAATTGCAGATCGTGTTGTGACCGGCGTATTCTGTGCATGCTGAAGTATTATCTGTGTAGCCAGATCTGGAGGAGTGTTTGCAGGAAGATTAACTATTGGCACTTTGTTTATCTCAGAACTTGCAGCTGGATCATCCATGATTTCACGAATCGGGTCAAACGATTTATTGCATTGCATTTCATCGCTATAGTCTTTCCATGTTTTCCAAAGAAGACTTTCCAATTCTTTTTCAGGAATAACTATTGGCAATCCTATTTCTTGCGCCTCTTTTCTTCCCACCGCATAGCCATGATGATAATAGGAAGAGTTCAATGCTCTAGCAATAGATTTTGCCTTTGCGCCATCGTCAAAATGCCAACTGAGCATCTTTTCACTGAGGGTCAATGACAGCTGTTGACTTCTCTTTGCCGTCCCAATGGAAAGGGTTCCGACGTCCTTCAACAAGGGCTCTACGGCAGAAACCAAGTGTTGTTGATCAGTGATCCCTACATCGTTCTTTATGAACTCAACATAGTTTCGTAAATCCTCAGAACTGAACTGCATGTTTTCTCTAACACCTTTTTCGTTATTATGCGATACAGTAAGTTGAGGATCAACTGGTCCAAGATTGGAATACGGATGCATCACTATTTCATCAGCTCCGAGAGCCAAAATGATTGCAGCGCTGTATGCTACATATGGTAACAAAACAGAAATTATATCAAATCTTTCTCTGAGCAAGCTCATGATTCGAAGGGCTGTAATCGGATCCCCGCCATTACTGATGATGAGAAAATCTACTTCTTTGACTTCCTCTGGAATCATGTCGATTTGCTCAATAACTGGAATGATGGCATCTCCTGCCATTTTACAACTCATATTTGGTCTGATAGATGTCACATAAGTTATAATAGGGCGATTCCTTCTCTCAGAAATCTTTTTAAGCAGTTCTTTTCTCGTTACGTATGCCATAGTTGCCCCACCTTTCAGCTAGATTCGGTTTCTCCATCGACCACGCTTCTCATACCATTCATCAATACATTCCGTATATGATAGTGGGAGAATCTGATCATATCGTCCTCGAACATACAATTCCTTGGCCCGTTCCAGATTACGAGTATCGATTTTGGCGATTATCCATCCGTGCCATGAACCTCCATTTGTTTGCCCAACCAACCAAAGCGGAACTGCATCCACCATATTCCTCAATCCATGAATATCATCCGCAAGAGTCGCTGAACCATTGTTCCGCTCCTGATACTCAAGTGCTTCGATTTCATAGCGTTTCAGCAAATGCATCGCATAGATTTTGTCACTATAATCAAGAACTTCTCTGGTTTCTCTTCTAAATAATGCCATATTGTATCCTCCTTGATGAATTACTCTCTCACTTTCAAGAATCCCTTCATAAAGGCATTCATATCACTCTTTTCGTCTGTGATAAAGGTCTTTTCGCCTACCGCAAAGCTGACAGTTACTTTCTTTTCACTGACGAAAATCTTCTGGATCGTACCTTCACCAAACTTCCCATGGAGAACCTTCATGCCCTCATACAGCTTCGGCATCACGAACTCCTCCTTCGGCGGCGTATTGCTGACCGGTCTGGTCTGGTCTAGTGTGAGCGGTGACGTGCCATGCTGTGATACTTGATATCCGGCAGGCTTGTCCGCAACCAACGGAGTTGTGGATACCGGTGGCTTGTATGTAACCGGCTTTTTCGGCTCCGTTTTTACGGTAATGATTTCTTCAACCGGCTGCTCCTGAATAGCTTCAGCAACTGTCATCGTGGCCTGCTGATTGTAGAACATTCTCTCATATTCAGCTCTCTTGATGACAGTGTCCCAACCACCGACATCTTTACCTTCATGCTTGTCAATGCCGGTATAGGAAAGACTGCTGTCTTCGTATCTCTTGAAGCTGAAAATTGCCTGATTCATCAGGTTGGCGTTAAATACTCCAAGGGAGCAGAGAAGCTCGAAATCTTTCACGTCGAGACCCGTAACTTTTTTGAAAAGTCCAGGTTCCAGCTGCGTGATAACATCCTTCAGGGACATTTCACGGTAGTCGGTCAGATACATAAAGATCGGAACGCGGGTGGCGAATTTGATAAGCTTCTCCTGGATCTGTTTACGCATGGATTTATATTCTTTCTCTTCCTGCGTAAGTTCTTTCTTTTCCTGCTTGGTGAGCTTGTCTTCGCCTTCCTTCTTGACCTTCTTCACATGTTCTGAACGGTTAATGATAGTCTCAATATCCTGATTCAGAGAACGGAAGCCTTCAATGCTCATCAGGGCATCAAGTGCCTCTTTGTTGTTGAGCAATCTCTGGAGCGTATCATTATCGACATTGACCAGTAGCGCGGATTCCCAGCGTCTTGCAAGCAGCGTCGCAGAGGTACCGGCCATGGCGATATCCAGAACATCTTGTGCGGAGATCTGACGCATGGTCGAGCCATCATAAGCAAGGACCGGAAGAAAGTTGATGAACTCGGCCACCTTCTTTTCCGGATTGCTTTCATTGACATCCAGTCGACAGGAATAGTCGGATATCTGCCTCAGAGCACGGTCCAGAGCAAAGTCAAACACATAGCATTCCTGTTTCATGATGGTTTCGGTACCAGCCTCAACCTGAACAGTCCAGGGAGACTGAACACGGAATGCCGTCTGGAAATAGGTTTCCGGAGACTTCAAATTGCGAAGCATGAACACTCCGGTCCAGGGCTTCACTGTCACACCGGTTGTCAGCTTTCCGCAGGAGAGTGTGATTGTCTTTGTTTTCAGCGGATCTCCCATGCTGTGCTGAACCGGAGCCAAAGCATCAAGACCGATACCGGCTTTTGTTCCGGCACAGACATTGATCTGATAATCATGATAGAAGGCGTTCTGCTTCTGTGCCAGAAGATTGGCCATAGCAAAGCAGCTGGCCACGTTCGGCATGAACCAGAGCGTGTGACTCAGGACATTCAGAAGCCTGGTATCCGAATAAGGCATCGGAGGCCTCTTGTCCTGCCCCAGCTTCAGATCATCCACATTGGAAGGAAGGTAGGATCCACGAATCAGATCAAGCCACTTCTGAACCTCGTTTTCATATACGAAACGAGAAGATTCCGGCTTATTTTTTTCTGTCGGCTTAGCAGAAAAGAACACATTTAGATCGAACTCGTTGAACTCGCCTTGCATAGCAATCTGTCGGATACTGTCCGGGATACGGTAGGTCAGCATGACCATTCTCGGAAGAGACAGATACGGATTACCGGAACCGACCCAGCTCTCCTTAGCTTTTTGCTCATCGGAGTAGGTCCAGCTGAAAATCTGTTCCTCAATAAACTCGCCGCTGTTCAGAGCGCGGAAGGGTGTACCGGAAAGGAACAGATAATAGCTGGTCGTGATTGGCAGGAATGTTTCATTATACGCGTTGTCTGCCTCTTCGAGCTTGTATTTCTCCATATCGAAGTCAGCAGTTGCTTCTTCGTCCGGATTATCGAAGAGCCTCGCAGCATTCTCTCGCCAAGCCCCGAAGTGGTATTCATCAAAGATAACGAGATCCCAGTTTGTAGAATGAATGAACTCGTTCTTAGCTTTTATTCCTCCGGCATCATTCGTTCCGAGCAGATCCTGGAACGAACCGAATACTACGATAGGCTTTTTCTTGTCTGCTTTGGCATACTGCTGGTCGATATTGATGGCCTGGTTGTGAGCGTCTTTGTTGGAAATGAACTGCCAGCCGTCAAAGTCAACGTGGGACATCAGGTCCTCACGCCACGCAGATTCCACGGCAGGCTTGAAGGTCAGTACCAGCACCTTTGTAAATCCCATCTTTTTAGCCAGCTCATAAGACGCAAAAGTCTTGCCGAAACGCATCTTCGCGTTCCAGAGGAACTTCGGTGCGCGAGTAGGATCTGCCTTCTTAGCATCCTTGAAATATGCCTCTGTCCGCATAACCGCACGCTGCTGCTCGGGACGCATTTTGAAGGTCCAGGTACGGGAGGCCTCTGTGCGGATGCCGGTCTTCAACTCGATAATCGCGGACTTAACATCTCCGACAGAGCAGTTGTACCACTCGTTGTCATCAGGAATATCAAGCTTTTTGAAGCCTTTGCGCCTAAGGATGGCATGAACATCATGGTCCATGAAGACTGAGCCGTCTTCGCACATGGCCGACTCAGTATAAAGAAGCTCATATGGAACATGTGATGCTCCAAGTTGCTCTTTAATACGGGTTTGAACGTCACGTTCTGTGTAACCGATCTTGACATAGCCTTTATGCACATCGGGAAATCGATATACATAAATGGTCGGCTCAATAGCTGGCCGTTGTACAAAAAAATCCATGTTATTGTTCCTCCTTGCTGAAGGCTATCTCTTTGCTATCTAAATATGCTTGTACTCTTCTGTTTGTACGCGCTTGGATCTGGACTTGCCCTAAACCGTGCGCTTTCAATTTTTCTAATGGGAATGTCCCTTTTGGATATTCGTATTCTTTCTGGATTTGAATGTACTTCGTCCGTTTTGAGAAGTAGTTATGCGATTCCTTCTGAGGAACAGCATATATATTATCTTTCAATAAGTCTTCAGAGACATTATCACTAATGACGCGACATCTGTACTTGATTTCGCTGTATGGCGCACTCAAATAGATGTACACTACATCTCCGGCACGTATAGTGAACGAATTCTTCCAAACGGCCGTAGAGTGAGTTTTGAAATGCTCTATTAAGTCAAAGTGCTTGATATTACATGGTATAATCCAATTCTCAGCCATCTTTATGCCTCGCTTTGAGAACCGATTTCACCGATTCTTGAATCAATATATAACCATTCTTCTTCTGTAATTCCCCATTTTTCACAAAGCATTTCGTCTGTATAGTTTCCAGAGTAATTTACAAGGTCAGGGACAAAACAGTAGTTTTTCTTTGTGACATCCTGAGATACCACAGTCTGAAGCAACAAGAATCTCACAATTTTTGTGAAGATGTAGGATCTATATGCCAAGACTTCTTCTTCAGAATCGAAAGCTCCTACTACAATGAACGACTCTGTGCAGCATTCACCAGGTTTTGCAATTCTTGTATTTCCTTCATAGTAGAAGCCAACTGGCTTTGTGAAGTCAGTCTGGCCTGCAATTGGTGCCTTTGGTGCAAGAAGCTTCCATTTGCCTAAATAACCCTTTGAATCATCAATATCTCTTCGATTAGCATACTTACGGCCTATTCTTTGAATAAACCAGCAAGGTACACCCGATTCCTGTGGGGGATAATTGGTTGGAAGCCCGAATGGCTTTCTTGAACTAACCCTATCTGACAAGAATGCTGTGGATTGACTACCAACTTTTTTCACAATTTCCACAGCCAGATTCTGACGAATAAAAGTATCGTATTCATCCAAATAACGCGTGGCAACAGAAGGTGTGTCCTTGCTATAATTGACCACTTCGCATGCGCCCGAGTAGTCTCGATCCCACAGAAAATAGCATGCGCCGCCTGCAAGGTCTACCCCCGGAAAGACATCTTTGATATTTTCATAGTCAACTAACCTTCTAATACTCCTGTCGTGAAGCATACTTTGTCTAAAACCATCAAGGCCTTTCCCGCCTGAAAACCATCTTGAAGGAATGATCATGGTCATATATCTGGGTTTCATTTTCTTTGCAGCATTAACAAAGAGTTGGTAGATGGGCTTGGCACTTTTTCCGTTTCCCCCATCACTTAATTGATATGGAGGATTACTAATAATCACATCGAATTTCATGTTGAATATCTCCTCTGGCTTTCTTGAATGAATTATCTCATAGGCATATGTTTCCAAATCTGAGCTACGGTCATATTCACTCTGAGTTGCCCCGCAAAACTTGCATTTTCCACCTTCCCATGTGTGATTAATTCTCTTGAAGCGTATGTTTCCTTGAGCATCATCAAACACACTTACCGAGAATTCACTATTAGGGTATTTAGAACAGTATATGCCTCTTCTTGAAAGCAGACTTGTCAGCTCAGTAATTGCTATACCGAAAAGCTGCTTATGGAAGATGTGGTCAATGCGTTCCTGGAGATCAGGAAACTGCTGCTCAAGGCCTTCGATCAGTCTCTTGGCGATTTCTCGCAGGAATACTCCTGTCTTGCAGGCCGGATCCAAGAAGGTTGTATCCGGATTACGGAACAGTTCCTGCGGAAGCATATCCAGCATCTGATTAACGATATCAGGCGGTGTAAACACCTCGTCGTTTGAAAGATTTGCCAGACAGCTCAGCACGTCCGGATTATAGACGTTATCGAACAATCCGTTAGCCATTTTCACTCAACCTCCTGTAATGAGTTATGTATTGCTGAAGGAAGATACCTTCTTCATCCGGTTCCGGCTTTGCCTCCGGATAAAGATCAAACAGTGTTTGCTGTGCGCCTTCCTTCTTTGGTCTCTTAGGTTCCTCTGCGTTTATCAGTTCGGCAAACGTGTAGTCTTTTCGCTGGATTCGAGCATCATTGAACGGGAAAGTCCACTCAGAAAACACTATCGGTTCAGTTGTATCCTGCTGCTCGTTATCTACGCAGAAAAGGGTCAGGGCGTTTCCGCAGACAATGTTTCTTTCAAGTATGAATCTAGCTGCAGCCCTTGTATCGTCGTTGCATTCTTTCTTACAGACTGCTTTGTACTCCTGTTCCCAGATTTCGTAGAGTCTGTCACGGCAGGCTTTGGCATTATCCAAAAGGATATCTACGCCGTACATGCTGCCCAGAGCAAGAAGAGAATTGCGTTCCCAGTCATAAGCGCTGCGTTTATATTTTTTCTTGACGATGGCAAGTTTCCTGGTCAGAATCTCGACAAGGAAGTTTCCGTCCCCGCAGGCCGGTTCCAGAAAGCGAGAATCGATTCTTTCGGTTTCCTGCTTTACGAGATCACACATGGCTTTGACCTCTCGTTCCGCAGTAAACACCTCACCGTGATCTGCAACACGCTGCCTGGATTTCACTTGTTTAGCAGCCATGTCACACCTCTTTTTTCAATTCCTTCAGCTTTCGCTGGTCTTCCTCATATTCATCAAGATATAAAGTCAAAGCTCTCTCAACCGCGACAGTCTTGCTCTGCCCGGCATCTTCACACATAGCCTCCAATCTTTCATAGATCGGAGTCTCTATACAAACATTCAGATATGTGCCGTTCTTCTTCGGTCTGGCCATCGTCATTCCTCCGTAAACAAGTCAAATGAATCAATGGTGCTATTATACCACAATTCACTACTGGATTCAATTACTTACTACGGAAGGATTTGTAGATATTCCATGAACTTTTCCATACTCACTGGCAGCCTTTCGTCTGGCTACGCCTGAGGAGGATTCAGCTGGATCGAGACTCATGGATTCTTCTTATGACCCAGTGAATGATACTTTCTTCGTCCCTGCAGATCATTCTAATGTTTCTGTTTTCTTCTTTCTTGGCTTGAGGAAATGTTCCCCCTGTTTCTTTGTACCTTTCGGTTTCGGTGTCATCTCTTACAAGTCTATGGTAGCAAAGATCCAGAAGGATTCTAATTGCTCATTTTCTATATCCCCATTTTATATTCATTTCCTGCGCGATTATCATTGCTATTCCGGCCAGTGTGCCAGTACCTTTGTATAGATCTTCACAGCGATTAATAAAGTCCTCAATCACGCCATAATCACCGTCTGATTCTTCGAGTAATATCTCTAATGTTTCTCTAGCTTCGTCTTCTCCCATGTCCTTTTCATCAGGTTGTTCTGCAAATTCAACATACAACGTATAACCTTCATCAAATGGACTATAGGGTTCAAAATCCTCTTCGAATTCATATATTTCAGGAAGCTCGCTTAAATCATTTGCATCCCATTCTTCCAATTCCTCATCAGGCATATCGGTCAATCCGAAGAACTCAAGTGTATGAGGATCCCTTCCCCAAACCAGATCATTAATTGCATCAGGATCCACTGGTCCTCTCCCGGTGCATTCGATAACATACTCATCCTCGTTGAGAATCAAATTATCTATGGCTTCCTCTTCAATCTCCTCATATGCTCTGGATATGACATCTTTTAATTCGGGGACTGAATTCAGTGATAATCGCAGCATTTTTGCTCTTTTGTATGCTCTCCATTGATCATCTTCAAGCGCAATAGACCATTCTGTCCAATCGCTGCTGTCTAGTTTCCCAAACTGGACTCCGTAACGCATTTCAATCATCTTGCTCATTGTTCTCCTCCATGGCATATAACTCAAATGGTTCTAGTAAGTCATTCTGGTTCATTTTCCATTCTTCATTTGATCAATCCTGGTTTTGGCTGGAGCAAATCCACCATCATACGCTTGTTTGTACGCTTTCAAAGCATTTTGAGAATCTCCAGCATTTCTGAAAAACTCACCTAGAACAAAGGCTGCTTCCGGTATCCCTTTGTCTGCCGCATCGGCATAATAACTCATGGCCAGATTCATATCCTTATCAACGCCTCTGCCCGTCATTAACATGTCCGCATAACAACGAGCACCATCACCATCACCGAGATCGGCTGCTTTTTTAAACCAAAAAGCTGCCTGCTGAAGGTTTTTTAAAGCACTTTCCTGAAAATCACCCATCCACATGATGGCTGGCACATAATCAAAGCGTGCAGCCAGGTTACCCATAATGTCATATGCTTTATGAACGTTTTTTTTCGTGGGATTATCCAGTAGTTTCATTGCTTTTTTATACTCTTCTTCACATATGTCGACTTGTGACTGAATATCATCTTGATTTAATAAGTCCCGAACATCACTATCAAAGGCTGTATTCTCCGGTTTTTTCGGTTCCTCTGTATTTCGGATTTCATCCATCATGAATGAAAACTCGGTCTCATTACCGCCGCTGTATTTCTCATATGGAGCGATTGCATCAAATCTCTTGATTATAGAAATAACGGTATTATAATACTCTTGTTTGTCCATATCCATCTTTGTGTTACATTTCCGAAGTTCTTGATACAAAGAATATACCTCCGAAAAATCTGATTCAGAGAGATTCTTTTGAGCATCCGGAAGATTAATCAAAAGATTCGTGATTTGGCTGATTGACAGTTTTGCTTTTCCACCAGCAGCGATTTTTTGCACTGCTCCTACAGCTTTAATATCAGAGAAGATTCCCATAACTATCCTCCTTTGTAAGACTACATTCCATTATTATCATGACATTCTGAAAACTAAAAATCCTATTTTGTGATTTCCTGCAGAAAAGCTTTTGCACAGCGGTAGTCGTCCATCTTCCATTCATCATCCGGATAACAATCGCCGAGGCCATCATCCCCATATACTTGTGCTGATATTTCGATATCAGTGATAGTGCCTGTTGCATCTATAGTAATCTCAAGACCTGTTTCAATTGACCATCCTGCTCTCTCATCAGTAGCATTACGCATATAATCCCGGTAATTAGTGTTTGCAAAACATTTTCCTGCACAAGAATCTTCATCATCCTCATCCCATTCAGAATCCCACTCGACATCAGCATCTAAACCATCCAGATTCACACTGACTTTTTTGCCAATAAAGGCTCTTAGCCATTTATAATATCTACTTCTATACGAATCAGTCATTCAAATCACTCCTCTATTATCAATCCGTTCTATATGATTGACTTGTCATTTATTCTAAAACAACGATTACCTTAATACTTTGCTATTGGTATTCCATAAAATATACATTGCCCCCAACCTTATAAACGCAAAACAAGGCCTTTCCTTCTTCTTTCTGTACGCTACCATCCCCAGGGTAATATGACGATGTGAAGGGGATCATAATATAGAACAACTCAGGGTCATCTTTTGAAATGTAAGCTTTATTGTAATGAGGCTCCTCGACTGCATGGGATCCCCCTAGGAACATATAATTGTCGTTTGCATACTGTTTGATGTTTTCAACAGCTTCCTTGAAAGAGATTTCGTTGTAATCATAAGTCGGACCCGTCCACTCCCCCGTATTGATATTCACCCAGGAATCATCCCAGTCCTGACCGCCACCAACAAACTTAATCTCACCGGTGGATTTCTTATACCAATAAAAATCCACCGCACCGCCTGCATCTTCGCCAGTATACTTATCATACGCAATAACAGGGATCCCTAAAACACATGCTACGCTTTCATCCCTTAGAACCTCTATATCGCTAAGAGTTCGTTCATAACGGTACTCTTCATCATCAGGATACTTCTCGTGGGTAATTGCATAGTTGTATACTTTCTGTTTGATCTGGGACATTGATTCCGTTTTCTGCTCATGCTCTCCAATGTAAATACTGCTGGTATCACCGTCCCATTTAACATCCTGACCCAATTTCTCCGAGAATAATCGCAACGGGATGTAAGTGGTCCCGTCCACGATGAACGGTTCTGCATAGGCCCCATTGGAAGCCGTATACCCAATCTGCTTATCATCGACATACACCTTGATATCTCGATAAGTCGCTTTCAGGTTTGCGGTGTAACTAGCTGCAAAAGCAACTGCAATACTTGAGAAAACCAGGGCTCCTAAAATCAGCCCCATTAAAAAGCTTTTTGTATTAAACTTCTTCATGTTCATCCTCCTCCATGGCTTCCCATTCTTTCTGGATATACTCTTCTGCCTCTTTATCTCCAATTTCCCGGATATTCTCCAGTTCCATCTTTCGAAACCATTGGTTGAATTCACCATCGGTCTCAAGATACTTCTTTTGGGGATTATTTCCGCCCATTGTTCATACCTCTTTCTGTTTTAATTGTAAACGACTCTTTATCTCATTTACAAGATGAATTTTCCAGTTCCATTAATCCAAGGTTATACTTTGATCACTCTTCTCCCTCAGGTTCTAGGCTGGATTCCATCCTAGTGATCATTTCAAACAGGTCTTTAGGGAGTACGAATGGTTCAGAGAATGCATTGATCACGATCCCATAAACGTTTTTCTCATTATTCTTTGCCATACGGACCGCATCCAGAAAATGGCGCTGCACTTTGGAAAAATTGTTGCCATAGTCGCCCATCTCATCCTGAGAGCTGAATACCGGGAAGTATAACTCGTCACCACTTTTTAGGATGTCCGGCACAAACCGGATATCTTCCCGATTAGTAAATTCCTGCCCTATCAAAGACTTAAGGTCGCCCTTTGCTTTAGCATCTTCTACTACTTTTGACCAAGCCTCATGATCCGCATCACTTATAATCATATTGCAGGGGATCCATACATAGCTGTCCCTGAGGATCCGTGCGAGCTTGAACAGATTCATCTGTGTACGATTCCGGTTGCAGATTTCTATCGCTCTACTCAGGAAAGTGCCATCCTCAAGAAGCTTTTCTGTAATGGAATCCTCCGGAACGGAGTATTCCACGCCTTCATCCGCCTGAAAGATCAACCGGATAAGATCTGTTGAGAGTAGGAAAGGCTGTCCCCAAGGATTGATGATATATCCCGGAGAATCAGATTCCAGGCAAGCCTTCAACGAACTATCGATAAAATTGGAAAGTACCTTGCTCGGCTCTCCTTTTTCGAATTCCTTTCGGGAAGTGAATGCCGCCTGCCAGAGTACATCGTCTTCCGTGAGCACCGTCTGTATGAAGAAATTATTCTCGTCCTCTTCATCCAGTATTATCGGGAAAAGGAAATGTCCGTCCTCATGCATTCTCTGCCTTATCGCACCTAGCACTTCGATAAGGTCTTCGTCTCTTCGATCGGCATAGTATCTGCCGATTGCCGCCTCGATCCGTTCATTCCCATCCAGAAACATATCATGAAATGGCGCTTGTCTCTGTTCTTTGAATTCCTCAAACTGATTCAATACGTTTAGTATATCCTCAGGTAATCTGGTGAGACACTCTGACTGCAATTCGTCCGGTACTCCATAAAAGGCTTCTGCAATACTGCCAGCGATACATGTTAACGTATCGCTGTCCCCGCCTAAGGATACCGCCGTCCGGATCACATCTTCAAAGTCCTCCCCTTCCAAGAATGCAGTTACTGCTTCCGGAACGGTCTGTTGACAGGATTCCATATGATGATATCCAGGACGAATCTCATTGCAGCTTCTAGACAAATCATAACCAAACTCGTCTATGATATACTCTTTGATTTCTTCCTTACTACGTCCACTCCTGGCCAGGAAGATGGCAGATGCCACCGCCTCGGCACCCTTGATGCCTTCCGGATGATTATGAGTAACAACCGCAGTCAGTCTTGCATTTTTCTGGGTCATCTCAAGATCCTCATAAAGCCAGCCAGCCGAGGAAACTCTCATTGCAGAACCATTGCCAAAACTGCCATATGGTTTGGGGTCCTCTTCTCGCAGCCATCTTCTGAACATCCCACCATATCCAGCATTCGGATACTTTCTTCCCCATTTCTGCATAGAATGGACTAAAGCAACCTTTACTTCTTCATCCGTCTTCCCGGAAGAATCCATTAAAGCTTCTGCTACCGCTATCGTCATCACGGAGTCATCCGTGAACTTTGAGCCTCTTCCGAAAAGTGGGAAGTCCTTAGTTTTATCGCCTCTGTCAAATTCATATGGCGCACCTATCATGTCACCTAAAATTGCTCCGATCATTGCTTAACGCCTCCTCTTTTTTTCATCTCAACAGTTCAAGTCGTTCCGCTTTTGAACGGATCATCGCCTAGCTCTGTTCAATTCTTCTTCATACGAATCACCTTTATAAATTGGATGAGATCATTATAACTTTACATTAGAGCTTGGTGGTCGCATTTCAAGCGACAAGTTTTCGTTTTGAATCAGTTGTTAATCACTAAGAGTTCCTTTTTGAGATATAACGACGAGACCTCATCGCGTTGCATCAAGTATATATCTGCAACTACTACCTATCAACAACTCGTTTTGCACGGTTTTGACCGAATCTGTAAAACTGTTCTGATTCGGCCTAGGCATTTGTAAATTCGGTCATGAGAATAATTGATGAACGTCTACAATTCTTTCGAAATCAGCAACTTCGGAGTATCACCGCGAGATGCGATGCGGTGGGCTGGCTACACTCCAGATCACGTACGATATAATCTATTTCAGTAATCTTCCTCTTCGTCGAATTCATCTGATTCGTCAAAATCGTCCTCCATCACAGACCGGAATGCTGCATACTCCATATCCTGCTCCCACAAGCTCATCTCACCGTCACCATTAAAATCAAATGGATTATCAAAAAACATCTCGGTACCCCCTCTTCTACTCGTCCCAGGCTTCTTTAGTACCTGCGATGATCATAAGACCTTCAACAGCTTCAGCAAATTCATGCTCAAACTGTTCAATAGCTCTGTCGCCATCCTCTGCCATGTACGTTCCTTCTGCAACAACTCTCTGGTTTTCATCAAATGCTCTGACAATCATTTCATACTTCATACGAATCCTCCGTTCTCTATTATATTCAATATAACTTCTCATGATTGCAAAAACAATCATATCTCAAGCCCTTACTTAGAAAGGCCCACTTATATGCTGCCACAGATTCGGGGAATTAATCTTCCCTCGTTCATAGAATATGTTACTATTCACACTTTTACAGAACCGATATTCTAAACACATAAAGATTCCCATTTATAAAAATTCTTAAAAAGTACGAAAAACACTGGGTTTTTTGTATTTTTTTATTGCATTTGCACTCTTTATGTGTTATACTATACGCATAAAGATAAAGGAGGTATTCTATGGGAATCGTTTATCAGACAG
>CADBMM010000223.1 GCA_902795795.1 uncultured Lachnospiraceae bacterium
GATAAATACAAAATTCAGGAAGAAGCTGGTAGTACTGTTTATTGCGGTAATGCTGGCTTTAGTCTGTTTAACGATACGTATTACATACATAAACGCGACTAGCGGCGAGGCTTACAAACGTATAGTCCTGAGTACGGTTCAGCAGCAGTATCAAAATAGTATTATTCCCTATAAAAGAGGCGATATCACCGACAGGAACGGCACCCTTCTTGCGACCAGTGAACGCGTGTACAATCTCATACTTGACTGCGTAGTAGTCAATTACGAGACCGAGGATGAGGACGGGGAAAAGATCAAGCCTTACAAAGAGACTACGGTCAATACCCTTTATGAGCAGTTCGGTATATCGAAAAAGAAGATAACTGATATTCTCGAGGGTGAAGAGACGAAAAACAGCCGGTATCAGGTGCTCCTGGACGACGTCACCATGACTGAAAAGGAAGCTTTTGAAGCCTACTGCGATACGGACAATGAAGCCCTTACGAATGAACAAAAAAAGGAAAGAAGCTATATAAACGGCATCTGGTTCGAGGAATCCTACAGAAGGATCTATCCGCAGAATTCACAGGCCTGCGACGTTATCGGATTTACATACGACCAGAATGAAGCCTCCTGGGGAATAGAAGGATATTACAGCGATGTCCTGAACGGAGTCAGCGGACGTAAATTCGGATATTTCAATTCCGACGCCGACGTTGAGCAGACGATCATTGAACCTGAAAACGGCAATAACGTGATCTCTACAATAGATATGAATATTCAGGAGATCGTGCGCAAAGCCATTGAGGACTTCCAGAAGGCTCATCAGGACGGACCCAACAATACAAAGGGAGCTAAAAATACGGCAGTCATTGTAATGGATCCCAATTCCGGAGAGATCCTGGCCATGGATTCTTCGGGGTGGTATGATCTGAACAATCCAAGGGATCTCACAGGTATTGTCAGCGCCATGGAGCTGGCGGGCATGAGCGAGGAAGATCAGGTCGAGCGCATGAACGAGATATGGAGGAATTTCTGCATATCCGACGCCTTTGAACCTGGATCGGTGGTAAAGCCGTTGACGATAGCATCTGCTTTAGAGGTCGCCTCGATCACCACGGCGGATAAGTTCACCTGCGACGGCGGAGAGACCATCAGCGGCGTGGATGTCCACTGCACAGCCTTCCCAGGAAGTCACGGAAAACTTGACGTATATGGCGCAATAGCGTATTCTTGCAACGATATTCTTATGCAGATAGTCAAACGGGAGGGCGCCTCGGCCTTTCTGAATTATTATTCCTATTTCGGCTTCGGTTCACGTACCGGCATAGACCTGCCCGGAGAAAACGCGGGAATCATGTATTCAATAGACGGAATGGGAGATCTTGAGCTTGCCACCTCATCGTTCGGTCAGGGCTTTACATGTACGATGGTGCAGGAAGCCTCGGCAATCTGTTCGCTGATCAATGGCGGGTATTATTACAAACCGCATATCGTCAGTGCGATCACTGATGCAGCCGGAAACATCGTTGAAAGATACGATTCCGTTATTGAAAGGCAGACGGTCTCAAGGTCTACCTGCGAAATAATAAAAGGATGCATGGGCGAAGCTGTCACAGAGGGTACGGCCCAGCATCTGAAGGTCGAAGGATATTCTATGGGCGCAAAGACCGGTACCGCGGAAAAACTTCCCAGAAGTGCGCTGAATTTCCTGACTTCCGTTATAGGCTTTGCTCCGCTTGACAATCCGAAGGTGTTGGTCTATGTTGTCGTGGACGAGCCAAACGTTGCACAGCAGGACTCTTCGGAATTTGCCCAGGATATCGGACATCAGATATTCGAGGAACTTCTGCCTTACCTGGGAATATATCCTGATGAAGTGCAGCCGGCTGATCCCGCTGCAGTGACTGAGGCTGCTCCGGAAGCACAGGATGCCGCGGTCGAGGGCATAAGAGATGAAATACCGGCACCGCTTGAAGCGGAGACCGATAACGAAGTGCTGTACGGCGGAAACAGTCTGTACAGTGAAGGTATCGATAACGCCGCTCTAGGTGTAGTATCGAACTGATAATTATGAGAAAGGAAGAGCCGTCCGCCGATGACCGCGGATGGTTAATGACTGATAAAAATGACTGATATTATAATTGCGCTTTTTCTGGCGTTTGCAATATGCCTTGTTCTCGGCCCGGTAGTGATACCCGCGCTGCGCAGACTTAAATTCGGCAATACAGAGAGAGAAGAGGGCGTGCAGTCACATCTTAAGAAAGCCGGAACGCCAACGATCGGCGGAATAATGTTCCTGGCGGGGATGATAGTTGCTTCCCTGATCTTCGCGCCGAAGTATCCGCAGGTGATCCCTGTGCTTATTCTTACGATAGGCTTCGGAATCGTAGGCTTTATCGATGATTATTTAAAGGTCGTTAAAAAGAACAGTGACGGCCTTATTGCCTGGCAGAAGCTTATACTGGAATTTGTCATAGCTACGATATTCCTGATCTGGCTGCTTAAGATGACAGATGTTTCACTGGCGGTCAGGCTGCCTTTTACCGGCGGAAAAATGATGGATATCGGCTTTTGGGCTTATCCGTTTTTCTATATAGTAGTGCTGGCCGTGGTCAACGGCGTGAATTTCACCGATGGACTGGACGGTCTTGCTTCAAATGTCACGAGCGTTGTGGCTGTTTTTTTCATCGCCGCTTCTGTCAGCCTTAAGGCAGGTATAGAGCCGGCGGCAGCAGCTATCTTTGGTGCGCTCGTCGCTTTTCTGTGCTATAATACATACCCTGCGAAGATATTCATGGGAGATACGGGCTCTCTGGCGCTTGGCGGCTTTGTGGCAGCCTGCGCGTTCATGCTCAATATGCCGCTTTATATTCTTATATTTGGCATTATTTACGCGATAGAGCTTCTGTCGGTTGCTCTCCAGGTCGGATACTTTAAGCTTACGCATGGAAAAAGGATATTTAAAATGGCTCCGATCCATCACCATTTTGAGCTTTGCGGATGGTCGGAACCTCAGATAGTCGCGCGCTTTACGATAATAACGGTGCTGTGCTCCGTTATAGCATTTGCGGCGATATAATGTGATAACGGAGGATATATAATGGATTATAAAGATAAGAATATGCTGGTCTTCGGGGCCGGAATAAGCGGTATCGGGGCGGCGGCCCTGCTGCTTGATAAAGGCGCAAAGGTAACGCTTTATGATGGAAATGCGGAACTTGAGGCGGCCGGTATAAAAAAGAAGATAGAAGAAAAATGCGCTTCCGTGGCAGACCTTAATGTCATATTAGGGGAGTTCCCGGCAGAGCTTTATGAGAAAACGGATATTGCTGTTCTGAGCCCCGGAATCCCGACGGATCTTCCGGTCGTGAATAAATTAAGGGATATGGGAAAGCTCATTACCGGAGAGGTGGAGCTTGCTTATACTGTCGGAAAAGGCGTTGTCTACGCAGTTACGGGAACGAACGGAAAGACAACGACCACGACTCTTTTAGGAGAGCTCATGAAGGCTGCTCATAAAAATGTCGATGTGGTTGGAAATATAGGCAATCCCTATACTGAAGCAGCTGCCCATCAGGCAGAGGATACAGTAACGGTCGCGGAGATCTCCAGCTTCCAGCTTGAGACTATCCATACCTTCCATCCGCATGCGGCCGTGCTCACAAACATTACAGAGGATCATCTTAACCGCCATCATACGATGGAAAATTATATAAATACAAAGAAAAATATCGCCATGAACATGACAGCGGACGATCTGCTTGTCCTTAACTACGAGGATGAGATCCTGCGTGCTTTCGGTCAGGAGGCTGCGGCAAAGTTATGTTATTTCTCATCCGCAAGGAAACTTGGAGACGAGAAGATGGAACGCCGTCCTGATATGTGCCTCTATCTTGACGGAGACGATATCGTTTTTGACGATGGCGCAGAGAAAAAAGTATTGGTAAATACCGGCGAGCTGCAGCTTGTAGGGCTTCATAACTTCGAGAATGTGATGTGCGCGGCGGCGGTAGCCCTGTTCGACGGCATGGATATCGAAGCGATAAGAAATGTGCTCAGATCTTTTGCAGGCGTTGAGCACAGAATAGAGTTTGTCGGAGAATTCGACGGCGTAAGATATTATAACGATTCCAAGGGCACCAATCCGGCTGCGGCCATAAAGGGCATAAACGCCATGAAATGGCCCACGCTTCTCATTGGCGGAGGTTACGACAAGCAGTCTTCCTATGAGGAATGGATAAACTGCTTTGACGGTAAGGTAAAATATCTTGTCCTTATCGGTCAGACAAAGGAGAAGATCGCTGCGGCCGCCGAAGGCTGCGGATTTGAAAAGGACAGGATCATCCTTTGTGAAGACCTTAAGGAAGCAGTTGATTTTTGTAAGAAAAACGCGGTATCCGGCGATGCGGTCCTTCTTTCTCCGGCATGCGCAAGCTGGGGACAGTTCGACAATTACGAGCAGCGCGGGGATATCTTCAAGGAATATGTAAGAAGCTGACGGAAGGAAATATTGTATTATACCTGAGCCATCAGCGTGTTGTTAAAGAATATGTAAGGAGCCGGTGACTTAATGGATGAGCCGGAAAAGAGAAGCAGGATACTCACAGGGCGGTGGATCGCAGTCCTCGTGGCAGGTGTTATTGCCGCGGGACTGATTGCTTTTTTTGTGCTCTTTTCCGTTGAGACAGTGCTTGTCGAGGGGAATGTTATCTACACTGAAGATGAGATAAAAACGCTTTGCCTGGACAGCCCGCTGGCGGGTAATTCCGTTTTGTTCTCGACCTGTGAGAAACGTATAGATCTGAGTACTCACGATTTCCTTGATCATGTTACCGTGGAGTATGTGGACATGCATACCATCCGTCTGAACGTAGTCGAAAAGCAGCTGGTCGGAGTATTTGATATCGATGGCCTTTATTATTATTTCGACCAGAGCGGTACGGTCACAGAGGTTATGCCGATGCTGGACGAGAGCCAGAAAAAATTTGTGCCTCTGATCTACGGCCTCACAGCCTCGAACATTGGCCTTGGTCACGTGATAGATTTCGAGAGCGATTCCGTTCTCAGTACGATCATCGCCATTCGCAACATGATAGGCAAATATGACATTTGTCCCGACGATGTGTATTTCGACTACAACCTGAATATCTTCCTGCATTACGGGGATGTCACGGTTAATCTTGGGCAGGACCAGCTGCTTGAAGAGAAGATGGCCAGGACCGCGGCGATCCTTCCCGGCCTTGACGGATATAAAGGAACTCTTCACCTTGAGACCTTTACAACTGATACAGAAAACATAGTGTTTGACACGAAATAGCTGAAAAAAGATCATAATTCGAGAGCGATCATTACATAGTGTTTGACATGAAATAGATTATATTCTATAATACTTTTCTGTTCCGATGCATTTTAATAATCGGAACTACATCGGGGTGTGGCTCAGTTTGGCTAGAGCGCCTGGTTTGGGACCAGGAGGCCGCAGGTTCGAATCCTGTCACCCCGA
>CADBMM010000224.1 GCA_902795795.1 uncultured Lachnospiraceae bacterium
CCGACGGAACCTGGACCTGCGAACTTAAAACCGAAAACTTTGCCCATGGAGGAAACTGTGCGGTACATGTTTATTCAGGGAGCGTATTCATCGGCGGAAGATCCTTCACGATAGCGCAGGAGGAGATAGACAGCGTCACCAATATTATGCAGGCGGAATTTTCCGGAAGTACGATCACGATAAAGCTTATGCATCCGTATGCGACGTATAAGACATTGAAGGCAGCTATATGGTCGAAGGAAAACGGACAGGATGATCTCGGCTGGTATGAAATGAAAAAGACAGCTGCCGGATTTACCGTCGATGTCTCTACTGCAGGGCTTAAATCAGGCGGGGAATGCTATATACATTTGTATGCCAACGGAAACACCTACGTCGATGGAAAAACCATAACTGTTACGCTTTCGCACAGTACCGTAAGCTGGGATCCCTCCTGGGAATTTGCCGCTTATTCGCAGATACATTCGGGAACAGCGACGATCTACAGGTCGACCTCTGACAGAAAAGGGATCGTGGTCGGAATTAATGCCGGTCATGGCACGGCAAACTGGGAGAACAAGTATGTTTTCAGTCACCCGGACATGACTCCGAAAACCACGGGCGGATCTACTGCGGCAGGTGCGATCTATACATTATGCGACAACTCGGGAATGATATTCAATGATGGAGCGGCGGAATCTGTCGTAGCGCTGCAGATGGCATTTATACTTAAGGACATTCTGTTAAATGCTGGTTACGATGTGCTGATGGTCAGGGAAACCGAAGGCTGTTCAATGGATGTAGTAGCAAGAACGGTCATATGCAATAATCTGGCGGACTGCCACATAGCACTGCACTGGGACGGAGACGGACTTCCTTATGATAAGGGATGCTTTTTCTGTTCGGTTCCGGCAGGGATAATTAATATGTATCCTGTTTCGACCGTCTGGCGGCAGAGCAATACGCTTGGCAACTGTGTCATAAACGGCCTGCGCTTACAGGGACTTCCAATCAATGGGGCAGGATACATGGACGTAGATCTGATGCAAACATCCTACAGCAAGGTGCCATCTATCGATGTAGAGCTCGGAAACCAGTGTACATCACACTCTAATGCCGCTCTTAGGGTGAGAGCCAACGGCATACTTGCCGGGCTGAACCAGTTCTTCGGATGACGGTCATACAAAGGGGATGAGATATACGAAAAATTTTTATAAAAAATATGAGGAACAGCTTCTTTACCTGTTCTTCGGAGCCTTGACAACGTTTCTGAATATCGGCGTATTTGCACTTTTTGTGCGGTACATGGATGCGTTGGCTGCAAACGTGATCGCATGGATCATAGCTGTTCTTTTTGCATACGTGACAAATCATATATGGGTGTTCCGAAGCAAGGTAAAAGGTACGGCAGGGATAGGAAAGGAAGCCGCCGAATTTTTCCTCGGGCGTCTGGCGACGCTGGGGCTGGAAGAACTGATGATCTGGCTTGGTATAGACGTGTTCGGATTTGCAACGATCCCGGTGAAGATCGTAACGCAGATCGCCGTGATCGTAGCTAATTACCTGATAAGCAAACTGATCGTGTTTCGAAAGAAATAAAAAAGGCTGCCGCGGCAGCCCTTTAAGATTCCGGTCACATTGACATATCGGGATATACTCTGTTGAATGCACGTCTTATCGAAGTGGACCACAGAGACAGCTCGTCTGTCATGCCTAATGACTGGGGTACCTTGATAGCAGCGTAGTGGAAGTCATTATAGATCCTGCTTGCAAGGGTGGAATCGCTTACTGTTCCGAAACCGAAGATCACGGATTTGTAGCCTTTATCGTCATGGCAGAGGTGGATATAACGTAATCCGCAGTTTTCATACTCGTCTGAAAGGATCTTTATGGCTCTTTCACCCATTTCGCGTATCTCGGGCTCACCCATTTCCTTTAAAAGTTTCTGCAGATCTTTTACATGCCTTTTGGTCTTGAAAAATCCGGCGTCAGAGCCTTTTATATAATTGAATTCCATCCAGGCACCAAGATATCTGTCTCTGTAATTCTTTTTAGACTTCTGGTATTCGTAGCGTTTTTCAAACAGGAACTCCCGGATCTTGTTATCCTCAGGAGTCAGACCTTGCCTGTTGGCTTCGTCAAGAAGTCCACGGCGTACCGCAGCGTCCATTTCCCTGTAATAGCACTCCGGCCAGGAGTTCATTTTTGCGGCAAATGCTTCTGAATCGACCGGCTCATTCTTTTTGTCTAAATCAAATTCCATATAAGGCTCCTTTATGAAAAATAATTACTGGTTTTCAACTTGTAATACTTTGTTGTTTCTTTGCGAAGGCCTCTTTACCAGCAAAGCTATACCTACCATTATATCAGCTGTTAAGAAACTTAACGGATAAGCCGCCATGATGACCTCGAAGGTATGATGCACCGGGAATACGAGATATATCCAGGTGATACGTGACCCGCAGATAGCAATTATAGTCAGAATGGCAGGCAGGACGGATATCTCAAAGCCTCTTAAATAACCGGCCATGTTCTCATAGACCATACTAAGTATATATGCCATGAGGATGATAAGCAATCTGGAATATCCAACTTCTATTACTGCCGGATCCTGGGTGAAAAGGGTCAGGAAGTTTCTTCCGAAAAAGTATATCAGCGCAAGGCTGGCGGCCTGGGCTATGACTGTCTCGAGAAAGCATATTCCAAGTATTTTACGGCATCTTTCCATGTTTCCGGCTCCGTTGTTCTGACCTACGAAGGTGGTACATGCCTGGGCGAAGGAGCTCATAACACAGAAGCAGAAGATCTCGATATTGAAGGCAGCGCTCGACGCGGCCATGACCGTGATCCCGAGTGTATTGATAGATGCCTGAATTATAAGGTTAGCAATACAGAATGCGACGTTCTGTGCACCGGTAGGAACGCCGATATATAAAATGCGTTTAAGGACATCCCAGTTTATTTTCAGCTTTTTAAGATCTATCCTTATACTCTTATCGCTCTTCTTAAGCTTTATGAAAAGAAAAGCGCAGCTGATAAGGTTGGATACGACGGTGGCTATGGCGACGCCTTCTACGTCCATTCCGAAGCCGAGAACGAAAGCGATATTCAGAAATACGTTTATAACGCCCGATATCGTAAGTATGATAAGCGGAGTCCTGGTATCGCCTACGCCTCTGTATACCGCTGCCTCGAAGTTATACAGCAAAATGACCGGCAGACCTAAAAAATAGATCCTTAAGTACTTGACCGCGAAGGGCAGGACATCGTTCGGCACATTTTGTGAGAACAGGATCTGAGGAGCCAGTATCTCGCCGATGACGGCTATTGCTATACCGGCAAGAAGGGCGAATATGACGGAGTTATGCACCGCACGTGAAACAGTCTCATCATCGCCGGTCCCTATAGAATGTGCGACAACGACATTTGTTCCGAGCGAGATAGCGACAACAGTATTGACTATAAGTCCGATGATCGGAGTATTTGCGCCGACTGCCGCCATACAGGCGGTTCCCTTGTCTCCCGTAAAATTACCTACGATAGCTATATCGGCTGCATTGAAAAGCTGCTGGAGCACTCCTGTGGCCGCTAACGGAAGCGCGAAAAGAAGTATTTTGTCCCACAGGGAGCCGTGCAGCATATCTATTTCTTTTTTCATTTGATCTTATCCTTCCGAAAACACAAAGGAAGTTATTTATTAAAATATAATCGATTTCATAACAGTATATCACTTTAATTCATAAGCATCGAGAAAAATATATTATATTATCGTTTTATTTTGCTTTACATGAATAATGCTTCGATGTTATTGTCGAATTGAACCGGGATACAGCTATGGACACGGACAGGGAGACCGGAAAACGAGCCTATACGGGGAAACAGTATTATGGATGAGGTCAGATATAAGGATAAAACGCCCGCTGTTTCGGTCATAATACCGATTTATAATACGAGCAGATATCTGCGAAGCGCTTTGGACAGCGTTCTGGGACAGTCTTTTCATGACATTGAGATCGTATGCGTCGAAGACGGGTCGGAGGACAACAGCAGGGAGATACTTTTGGAATACGCAGCCAAAGACGAAAGGATAGTCACTATACTGGTTGATTCCAATCAGGGGCTCTGCCAAAGCAGGAAGACCGGGATCTTGCATTCATCGGGTGAATATGTGATGTTCCTTGATTCGGATGATGAGTATCTTCCCGGGACATGTGCCCGTGTTTACGAAGAGATAGTATCGATCGGATCCGATATGCTGCAGTTTGGAGCAAAGACTGTAACCGAAGGAAACGTGCCGGAGAGTGTGAGAAACGGCATTGAAGATTATTTTAACAGCGAAAGCCAGGTGATCAAGGACAGCGATCTTCTGAAGGCCTGCTTTATAGAGCACCGCTTCGGTCCTCAGGTTGTGAATAAGTTATATCGCGGCGAGGTCATACGTCGCGCAGCAAAAGAAATGGATCCGGGGCATATCAGTTACGCTGAGGACTGGTATCTTTTCTGCATAACGGCTTATTATTCGCGGTCATTTGCTTCAATATCCGAACCGTTTTATGTTTACAGACTTGGCTCTGGGATGAGTACAGGAAAGTTCAATACACTGTCGAGATTTGAAAAAATACTGGAGGAGAAGCAGGTCAGCGATGCCATCGGACGATTTTTAGGAAAAGAGGAAAATGCGGGCAGATATGATGAAGTTGCCGCCTGGATCGCCGCACATTTTATCGATGAGTCTGTGCGCGCCTGGATAAGGGATGTACAGGGAACCGACTTCGGAATCGAAGCCTTCAAAAAGCTGCTCGATACCTATGGGGAAGATGCGCTGCTGTCATATGCAGACAGAGCCGCCGACGGATTAAAATGCGACGCGGCGGCACTTAAAAACGAAAATGCAAAGCTTAACGAAGAGCTGAAGCGGCTCCGTGAGACTACGGAAACACTCAGGAACGAGATCGAAGGGATAAAGAGTTCTAAAGCATATAAAGCCGGTATGATGCTTGCGGCTCCGGTGAGAAAACTGCGCAGTAAGAAAAAATAAGTATTGACATTCGAGTGTGATTTTTGCTATCCTGACAGCAAGTACTAAAACTTTTACTTGGGAAAGAAGCAGGGATTCGCTTATGATTTATCAGTCATCAAATATCTGCAAACAGAAATGGATAAATCTCAGCGCATATTGTTTCTATCAGGTTTAATTTAAGTCTATTAAGCATGCTTATTTTTAGCATGCTTCTTTATTGTTTTTCCTATTATTTTAAGTTAATACAGCGTTTACAGCAGAAATGGATTCATGTTTAGCTTGCTTTTAATTATTAAAAGTTTGCTGATTTGGATCATGTTAGTTGTGTAATCGTGGAATTATTATCGCAAAAAAATGGTCCGGAGGTCCGATCATGAAAAAAGAGAACTCGATACTAAGAAGGGTGTTTGAACACAAGTATTTCACGCTTGTTCTGGTCCTGATACTGATATTTATAGTATTCGGGATCATTACCGGAGGTATAATGTTCAATCCGATCAATATCCGTAATATCCTGAATCTTACGACGATAACGGCGATACTTACCTGCGGGCAGGCGTGCGTCATGATTACCGGAGAGATAGATCTGTCGTGTGGAGCTGTAGGAACCTGTGGCGGTGTGGCGCTTGGATGGGCTGTGACAAACTGGGGCCTTCCGTGGTGGGTCGGTATTCTTTTCGGGTGCGTAGTGGGACTTGCATTCGGCGCGGTAAATGCTCTGCTTGTAAATCAATTTAAGATGGAATCCTTTATTTCGGGTATAGCACTGTACAGCGTGGCAAAGGGACTTGGGTATACATTTGCCGGCAGTATAGGCATTGCGCTTACAGATAGTGTTCTTAAGACGATTGGAAGCGCAAAGATCGGCAAAGCCATACCGGTAAGCGTAATAATTTCCATTGCGATTTTCATCATATACGGGATCATACTTTCGACTACAAAGATCGGACGGAAAATGTTCATTCTCGGAGGAAACAGGACGGCGACAAGGCTCGTAGGACTTAACCCGACACGTATATCATATTTTGCATTTATGAACTGCGGACTTTGCTCGGCACTGGCAGGAATGATGTATGCATGCAGAGTCTTTAATGCGACAGCAACCGGTATTTCATCGGAACAGTTCATCGGCGTAGAGTGCTGCATGCTGGGAGGAATAATGTTCGGCGGCGGCTCCGGTGGAATGGTCGGAGCTTTCCTGGGTATGATGATCATAAATGTGTTTAATAACGGTCTGAGCCTTACGGGAGTAGATCCGTACTGGCAGGTCGCATGCTCGGGAATCATTCTTGTAGCGGCAATGCTTATAGATTTCTTAAACAAAAAGCGTCAGAACAAGCTGATGATAGCGAAAATGAATGCCGAGAGATAGTTTTGAAGACGGCTGAAGTTACGCACATCTGATTATTTTCACCTGGAGGCAATGAAATGGAGCAATATCTTGAATTTCAAAATATAGGAAAGACTTTCCCGGGAGTACAGGCGCTTAAGGACGTAAGCTTCCGTATGGATGGCGGAAAAATAGTTGCACTGATGGGAGAGAACGGTGCGGGAAAGAGCACCCTGCTGAAGATACTTTCCGGAGAGATCAATGATTATGAAGGGAAGGTACTGATCAATGGAGTCGAGCATCATTTTTCGACTCCGAAGGATGCGATCAATGCAAGCATAAGCGTTATTTACCAGGAGCGACAGCTCGTAAGCCAGATGAATGTCATGGAAAACATTTTCATGGAAGATCTGCCCGGCGGAAAGTTCGGAATGGTAAATATGAACCAGCTGAAAAAAAGAACGCAGGAGCTCATTGATCTTTTCGGAATAAATATCAGACCGACCGATACGGTAGGGACATTATCAGTCGCTTATCAGCAGATGGTAGAGATAATGAAATCCTACAGGCGCGATTCTCATATAATAGCATTCGACGAGCCTACGGCTCCTTTGACGGATACAGAGATCGATATTCTTTTCAGACTTATAAAGCAGCTCAGGGATGAAGGAAAGATCGTAATATATGTATCTCACAGAATGAATGAGATCTTCAGGATCACCGACGAAGTTGTCATCATGAAAGACGGACGCTTTGTGGATAAAGTCGCGACTGCCGAAACAACGGAAGCTGAACTGATCAAAAAAATGGTCGGCCGCGATATCGGAGATACATACGCCGGTCTGAAAAGAAATGAACATCTCGGGGATGTATTCCTTGAACTTAAGAATGTAACAACTGATTATGTTTCGGATATTAGTCTGACGTTAAGAAAGGGTGAGGTCCTGGGACTTGCCGGACTGGCCGGTGCCGGCAGAACGGAAACAGCCAGAGCCATTTTCGGGGCAGATCCTATAATATCAGGCAAGATGATATACAACGGTCAGGAATTCAGACCGAAAAGTCCTAAGGACGCCATAGACAAAGGGATTGCTTTGTGCCCTGAAGACCGTAAGGAGCAGGGTCTGATCCTTAATATGAGCATCTGCAAAAACGTATCCGCACCGGTACTTAATAAGGTGTCGACAATGGGAGCCTTCGTTTCCAGAAAGGAAGAGAGCGCGGTAGCGGAAAAGGCAGTAGAGACCTATGCTATTAAAACACCGACGATAGATAAGATAACCAAGGAGCTTTCAGGCGGAAACCAGCAGAAGGTTATTCTCGGACGGTGGATGTCGGATAAAGTCGATACTAAGCTGCTTATCCTTGATGAGCCTACAAAGGGTATAGATGTTGGAGCCAAGGCTGAGGTATACAGGATGATATGTGAGTTCGCCAGACAGGGCATAGGAGTCATCCTTATCTCATCAGAATTAACCGAAGTCATAAATCTATGTGATAATATCATCGTTTTGCATAATGGACATATCACCGGGGAACTCAGGCGTGAAGAAGCCACGGAAGAAAATGTTCTGACGCTGGCTATGAAGGATTAAGGGGAGGATATCATGGATAATTCAAGAGGATCTCTTTGGAAGAGAATTGTAAATAACCAGGTATCATTGCTAGTTGCGATATTTATCGTATTGCTGGTGGTGTTCCAGATATGGAACAGAAATTTCCTGTCAGGGTCGAATATTATCACCATGATGAACAGCGCCGGACTATATGGAATAATCGCAGTCGGAATGGCTATCCTTATTATAAGCGGACAGGTCGATCTTTCCGCGGGATATGTGGGCTGCCTTGCCGGTGTGCTTGTATCGATGTTTATGGAGTGGTACAAGATGCCATGGCCTGTGGCGCTCGTACTTGCAATAGCAGTCGGAGCCCTTTGCGGCCTGGCTTCTGCGGCCCTTGTCATTTACCTTAAGTTTCCGAATTTCATTGCGACTTTGGCTGTGGCGAATGTCTGCAACGGTCTGGTATACGTTATTACAAATGCGGCAAGCGTACCGATCTCAAATAAATTCTTTATGAAAATAGGCGGAAGTACGCTTGGACCGTTTTCGAGTGTATTTATTATAACCGTTGCGCTTTTTGTGATCTATGGTTTTATGCTTAAGTTCACGAAATTCGGAAGACAGATCTATATGTGCGGAGGCAATCCTTCAGCGGCAAGGCTTGCAGGAATAAATTCCGTCAAGATCACATTTTTTGCATTCATAAACTGCGGAGCTTTATCTGCACTTGCGGGTATCTTGCTTGCATCCAGAATGGGAGTCGGCTCACCGATGTCTGTAGTCGGTGCTGATCTGACGGCGATCACTGCAGTTGTGCTTGGAGGAATTGCATTTACAGGCGGAACCGGAACGATGCTCGGAGCCTTTGTAGGCGTATGTATACTGACCGCGTTCTCAAATGCACTTATTGTTATCGGGCTTGATGCGGATTTCCAGATAATGGCTACCGGAATTCTGCTTATCATAGCACTTATTATCGACTATTACAGAAGCAGGGGACGAGAAAGGAGGATGAAAAAGGAAGCAAAAGAGATTGCATTGAGAAAAACAATTAATAAAGAACAAAAATAATATTTAATGTAAAGGAGATACAATCAAATGAAAAAAATCACCGCATTGTTACTGTGTGCTGTCATGATCCTTTCACTTGGTGTCACGACAGAAGTAAGAGCATCTTCGGCATCATCTACGTCAGAAGAGTCTACAGCCGCCGAGACTACTGAAGTAATGGTAGGAACTCCGGAAGAGAAAGTAGACAATTTTGCAAGAGATCCCTACAAAGTCGCTCTTATTGCATATGAGTTCAACAACTCACTCTGCGCTTCAATGAAGTCAGCTATCGAAGCACTTGCTCCGGCTTACAACATTGAACTTACATCCGATGCTGTCACAGATGCCGACGGCGTTATGAATGCTATTGAAACATATGTCCTTCAGAATTATGACGGATATATCATCATCTGCCAGGATGAATTTACAGCACGTCTTGAAGCTCTTGTTGAAGAATATGAGCTTGAGAACAAATGGATCGCATGCCTTAACCCCTGCCAGCCCAACGGTTATGTATCACATCCGGGCGTAGGCCAGAGCGCTGAAAAGCATGGTAAGATGGTAGTAGACTGGGTATTCGAAAACTATAAAGACAAGCTTGGCGATATCGATATGAGCAAGGTTGGACATATTATCTGCAGTTATTCAAAGGTAAACGATTTCCTTATCCGCGATGAAGCCATCTACAACGCACTTGACGGTTACGGCGTATCAAAAGATGATATTTTCTACGCTGATACTGCAGTAGGCGGATTCTCAACACAGACAGCTGTTGATATGGTATCTGCAACGATTTCCGCACATGCAAGCGATTACGACTATTTCTTCATATACAACACCTGTGACGACTTCGGCCTTGGAGCAGGAAATGCCGTTACTACAATGGGTATCGAAGACAAGACAATGGTTGCCTGCATCCAGGCTGACCAGGTAATTGCAAAGTGGGAAACAGGCGACAAGGCAGGCGTTGACGGTGCTATCTACATGTCAAATTACCTGTATGCGCTTCCTGTTGTTACAGGTCTTATCGCTCTTATGGATGGCAGAGCTACATGGGATACCCTGTGGCCGGGTATGAGAGGCGAAAATGATACAGCTTCTACTTACGGCGTAAGCGGCGAGTATTGCACATTTGAAGACTTTGAAGAAGTCAGAGAATCTATCAACGATAGAGTACGTGCACTCGGAGTAGAAATTCCGGCGTAAATGATCCGCTAAATAACACGGATGATGTATAAAACCGTTCCGTCTGCCGGATGATCCGGCAGACGGAATATAATGAGTTGGCTGCAGGTGGAGATTGCAGCGAAACGATTTTTACCGTATTATGATCCATGTTGATATTAAGAATAATTTCAGGTCAGAGGACGAGATGAAAATCTGCAGACCGAAATGTCTATTGAAGAAGAAATGAACCGTTGATAACAGATGCCTGAGAATATGAGGTTCTTTGTATTTGTTTATTAAACGTTTACATATAAGCATACTAATTGGTTATCCGGAGGTGTGATTTATGTTTGAATTTGTACCGGTAAGTCCGCGGATGCAGGAGATGAAGGATACATATCGTTCAACAGAGCGTTATATATGTGTCGAACGATACAGATTGATCACGGACTTTTATAAAGAAAATATGGCGCTTAACGCAATGATAAGAAGAGCACGGGCTTTTGAATATCTATGCGAGAATATGCCTGTAAGAATAGATCCCTGGGATGTTGTCTGCGGAGCGGCCACATCCAAATTCGGGGCAGGTCTTCTCTATCCTGAAATATGCTGCGACTGGCTGCCTGCTGAACTTGCGGACGGCAGCATCAGGACCAGAAAATCCGATCCTTACCAGATCTCGGATGAAGATGCGCAGTACATAATCGATACCATCGATTTCTGGAAGGATAAATCACTTTCGGCTATGTGCTCGGCTTCACTCCCGGAAGGATATAAGAAGCATGCAGGCAACGGCGTCTCGGTATTCGGACTTGAAGGTCGTGCAGCTACATGCATCGGACATTTCTGCCCGAATTTCGAAAAAGTTATCCATGTTGGCTTCCAGACTGTTAAAGACGATGCTGACACCATGGTCAGGAATATCGAAGAAAACGGTCTGCAGGGAGATACAGCAGAGCAGTATTATTTCTATCAGGGCGTATCGATAGTGTGCGATGCGATGATGAAATTTGCCATGCGCTATTCGAAGAAGGCAGCTGAGATGCGGGATAAGGAAAAAGATCCGAAACGCCGCGAGGAACTTAATATGATGTCGGAATCGCTTGGCAGAATAATGCGTGAGCCGTGCAAAACATTCTATGATGCCATCGAAGCTGTATTCCTTTATCAGATAGCGCTTGCACTTGACGGAAGTCTTAACGGTCTTTCAGTAGGCAGGCTTGACCAGTATCTCGGAGAATTCTATGAAAGAGATCTCGCTAACGGGACGATCACTCCTGAATACGCTCAGGAATTAATGGATAATTTCTTCCTTAAGATAGCGGAAGTATGCAAAGTATCAAGCGCAAACAATTCCGAATCATTCCCTGGATATACTTCGGGACAGCTGATCACCATCGGTGGAGTAAAAAAAGATGGTACAGACGCGACAAACGCGGTGACATACATGGCTATCCAGTCTGCCGGAAGACTGCTTCTTCATGATCCACCGGTAGCTCTTCGAGTGCACAAGGGAACGCCGCAGGAGCTTTGGGAGGCTGCTATTGAGTCTACAAAGCGTGTAGGGGGTGTTCCGACCTTCGAGAATGATGACGATATAATACCGACCCTGCTTGCCAGAGGCTTTTCGCATGAGGATGCGCTCAATTACTGCATTATCGGCTGCGTGGAACCCGGAGGAACGGGCTGCGACTGGCCACAGACCGGAGGAACAGGTACGGAACCGTATTTCATACTTCCGAATGTTCTTCTTCTTGCGATCAATAACGGATATGTTACAGATCCTAGGACACTTGAAATGCATCTGATCAAAAGTGCGGAGGGAAAGGAGACCGAAACCAGACAGGTTGGACTGCCCACAGGTTACCTCTACGATATGACATCATTTGATCAGGTGCTTACAGCTGTAAGAAAACAGATGGAGTTCTTTGCGAAATGGCATGTTGCCAATACCAATCAGGTCGACTATATCGCAAGGTCCGTAATTCCGATACCGCTTGCGTCGGCTATGACAGAAGGATGCATGGAATCCGGAAAAGATGTGCTTTCAGGCGGCGCAAAGTATAATTCTACAGGTGTTGCGGGAGTAGGTTTTGGAAATCTGGTGGATTCATTGCAGCTTATAAAACATCTTTGTTTTGATGAAAAGAAGTGCACGACCAGAGAACTGTACGACGCTATCATAAATGACTGGAATGGATATGAAGACCTTCGGGCGTATATTAAAGGCAGCGCGCCGCATTACGGCAACGCTGAGAATGGCCCTGATGAATATGTCGACTGGGTCGCGAATACATATGCGGAGGCGTTTGCCACAAAGACAGGACCGCGTGGAAAGTACTCGCCTGGGCTGTGGCCTGTTGCCACACATATCCTTTTCGGGAAGACTACCGGAGCGACTCCGGATGGCAGAAAGGCAGGATCCACTCTTTCGGAAGGAATCTCTCCGGTCCAGCAGATGGATGTAAACGGTCCGACTGCGGTTCTGAGATCCGCAGCTAAATTCTCTCATAAAGCACAGACGAACGGAACACTTCTGAATTTAAGGTTCCATCCGGCGGCGCTCAAGGGAGAAGAGGGAGATAAAAAGCTTTCAGAGCTCATGAGAACCTATTTTGATATGGGAGGCATGGAGCTCCAGCTCAATGTCATTTCATCCGAGACCTTAAGGAAAGCGCAGAAAGAGCCTGATGAATACAAGAATCTGGTCGTCAGGGTCGCCGGCTTCAGCACATATTTCGTTTCGCTGAATAATGAAGCGCAGGAAGAGCTGATCAGCCGTACAGAGAATACGATTTGATATATCAAGAAGATGGGCCGCCGTACTCATGAAGTACCGGCGGCTCGTATGTTATTTTAAGAAACAGACAGTTTATACACATGCAATACTTTTTTGCAGATCCTATTTTACGGAGAGATTATGAATTACGAAACAGAAAGAGTTTTAGATCCTGCAATTCCACCTTTTTATTATTTCGAGGAAATATCCAAAATACCTCATGGGTCTTATAATGAGCAGGCGATAGCTGATTATGTTGAGAATAACGCTAAGGCTCTCGGGCTGAGGTATGTCCGTGATGATAATAACGTAATAATAGTATATGTTCCGGCTTCCGAAGGTTATGAAGATCATCCGCCGGTGATGCTTCAGGGACATATGGATATGGTCTGTGAAAAAGATGCCGGTTCAAAGCATGATTTTGAAAAAGATCCGCTTGAACTGTATATAGAAAACGGATTTTTGCACGCCAGAGGAACGACTCTTGGTGCTGATGATGGCTGCGGAGTGTCCTTTATGCTTGCGCTGATGAATGAAAAGGAATTTGCGCATCCGCCGCTTGAATGTGTATTTACCACAGCGGAAGAGGTCGGTATGGACGGCGCAAAGGCGCTGGATGCCTCTCTTATCAGTTCCAGAAGAATGATAGGGCTGGATATCGGCGTCGGAGGCTGTACATACGTATCGTCGTCTGGAGGCACTTCGGTCAAGGTCAGTTTTAAAAACACTGACGATGGATCTTCAGACCTTAAAGAGCCTTATTATTCACTGTCAGTTTCGGGTCTTATGGGCGGACATTCGGGACATGATATAAACGATTGCCGTGCAAACGCAAATAAGCTTGCAGCCAGGGTTCTGCACGAAATGAACCGCAAGGGTGCAGCTGTAAGACTGAGTGAAGTGACGGGAGGAGCAAAATACAATGCGATCCCGAGGGACTGCCGCATAGTATTTGCTTCTGCTATGCCGGAGGAGAGCCTTAAAGAGATAACGGCAGTCTGTGAGCGCAGCATTAAAGAAGAAACAGGTTCAGGTGATCCTGAGATAAAGATAAGTATTGAGAAGGCTGTAGCAAACGGAAAGCTGTGGCCGGAGAGCATAAGCAAGTCAGTCATTGAATTTATGTTCCTCTCTCCAAACGGATTTATTGAAAAATCCCATGATATGCCGGCTCTCACGACGATATCACTTAATATGGGAGTCGTAAGACTGGATGATAGCAGCTGTGATATTACTTACCTGATCCGTTCACCTTATGACAGTGCCAGAGATGATCTCACTCAGAAATTATCTGATCTCGCAGGACTTCTCGGAGGAAGCTGTGAGGTGTGCGGAGATTACGGCGGATGGGCTTATGATCCGGACAGTCAGATGCGAAGCATACTCAAGACCTTTTATAAAGAGCTGACGGGTGAGAAATTCGGTGAGATAGCAACTCACGGCGGGCTGGAGACAGGATATTTCATGAAGAAGATCCCGGGGCTCGATATCGTGACCCTCGGACCGGAAATGTACGATTTTCATTCACCATCAGAGAGACTGAACCTTGAATCGTTCCGGCAGACATATGAACTGTTGAAAAGCTTTTTGGGTGTATTGTAAAATCAGGGGCTGTCGCACTAAGCGTATAATGATGCATAGAACTGTATATTCCTGAAAGAGACATTGCGGGTCCCGGTACTTCGCGATCGCGAGCGAAGCGATGTGGGAGCGTTAGTACCGCTGGGGAACCCGCACTAAGCGGAAGCGGTCTCTTGAAGGAAAATACAGTTCTATGCATTAATAATGACGAGTGCGGCAGCCTCAGTTTTTATATTTAATGTGGAAGGTGTTTGTTGAAGAATTCCTCAAGCGTGTCGCAGAGGCTTTCGCCGATGTAAAAGCGGGGATCTTCGTGATTGTAATCATCGTACATCAGAAGTTCGGCCCGGCCTTCACCACAGACCTTGCAGATCCTTTCATAGACAAGCGTGGAATTCTGATAAGGTACGATAGCGTCATCATGTCCCTGCATTATGAGAAGCGGCGGGATGTTTTTATGTATAAGCTCAAGAGGGCTTATCAGTTTCAGCAGATTGTCTTCATGTCCGAAACAATCTGCCATTATATCTTCAATAGTAAATCCTTCACCGAAGGCAGCGCGTTTAACACCGGATTCCCTGTAGAAGTATCTTGCGCGGCTGTCCATAACTGAAGGGCCGAACATGTCGCAGGCGGCCTGGACAGCATCGGAATAGTTTTCCCAGCCATACTGATACCCGGCGTATTCAGGACGGTCTGCGGTAAAAGCCATCATAAGTGTCAGATGCCCGCCGGCGGAGTCGCCGATCATAGTGAATCTTTCAGGGTCAAGGTTGTATTTTTCAGCATGCGCTCTGGCCCATCTGACAGCAGTCTTTACATCATATAGATTCTCCGGAAAATGTGTTTCAGGGAGAAGCCTGTAATCCATAGCGATGACTGCATAGCCCCGGTTCAGCATATCCATCTTTTTTGCTATAAAACTTTCACGTTTGCTTCCGAGCATCCAGCCTCCGCCGTGGACGTCGAATAGAACCGGATACGGTCCATCGCCTTTTTCGGGGAGATAAAGATCCAGAAGCTGCTCGGGAAGAGTGCCATATTGAATGTCCAGGAACTTGTTTTTGACAGGTGTCGGATCGAAGGGCTCCATGACTATAGAGCTGTTGAATTTCTCCTGTTCTTCGGCAGTCATAAAGATATCTTCTTTTAAATTAATATTTGCTTCAGCTGTCATAGCATGTTACCTCGCTTTCGTAAAAAACAATACCCGGAAAAGAACGGAGCCAAATAGCAGCGTCATTAAATGTTATAAGGATACTCTCGTTAATAATAATTATATATCAAAGATCATACTTTATAAATAATAACCTGAAAAATCTATCACCATAACATTTAAACAATATAATAAATTTCAAAACCGATCACAGATAAATATGATCTGAGATGCCTTCTGCGTTGCCTGACGATCTTTTTTATTACCGGCTTGACAGGAAAAACAGATGGTGATATTTTAAAGTTAGCAACGGCTAACTTATGCAATTTTACTTATATTTAAGGAGGATTCTCATGAAAAAAGCTGCTTCTTTAATTCTTTCGGCAGCACTTTGCGCGACGTTGGTTCCGTGTCCTGTTTTGGCTGAAGACGGAAACGGTCTGGACGCGCTGCAGGGTTCTTACGTTGAACTTTTCCCGGAATTTGCAAAGGAAGAATATCTTGATTACTGGATGGAATGCATAAACGTCTATGAGTCGGACGAGGAGATGGCAAATATGTATTATCAGATGCTGACTCAGGGCTACATGGGCACACTTACAGGTCAGGAGGCGATCGACAGTTATACACCGGAGGAGAGTGCTTTTGACTGCTTTTTCGAAAATGATCTGTCCACACTTACGATAGACGGTAATGTGATCTCGGGAACTGATGCCGATGGCAATGAGGTTTTCAGCTATACATATACTTACGAGGGAGATATAGACGGTGAATATGCAGGAATGGTTTTCGAGAATTATTTCCATGCATATAAAGCGGACTCCGATGATGCCGGAATATTTACATATTTTATCTTTACTGATGATATACCGGAAGAGACCTATCATATTGAATACCGCTATGGCGAAAATCTGGAAGAACTCGGTACCTTTATTGAGGGAGAATACGCCTACTGGATGCCCTCGGGTATTGCTGCAGATTATGATGATACAATGATCAAGGACTGTATCAAGCTGTTCGTAGATGAAAATCTGGGCAGCGAAGCCGCAGCAGAGCCGGTACTTGACGGC
>CADBMM010000225.1 GCA_902795795.1 uncultured Lachnospiraceae bacterium
CATCATGCCAAGATAGCGCTGAACAGAAGGCGGGAATCCCATCCAGTTGTAAGGTCCCTGAGGAGCTTCATAATAATGTCCATCCTGGATCGCCTTAATATTCTGCCAGGTCTCATCAGCCGCGACATCATTATAAATGCTGCCGGGAGCAAAAATAATATAATCCGGGTTCCAGTTCATGATCTGCTCCATGTCTACTTCATTACCGGTACCCTTGCTGGACGGTTCATCAACAACGGCAAGGTTATTTGAGAAAAGGTCGATGACCTCAGCGTGATAGCTGCCCTGCGCAATAACATTATGTCCTTCGTCTCCGGTGATGTAAAGCAGGTTGACTTTCTCAACACTTTCCGCAGTCTTCTGTGCCTGATCATATGTTTCCTCGAGATAAGCAGCAATCTTTTCTGCCTCTTCTTCCTTGTCCAGAAGATCTCCGAGGCTTCTGTAAGCATCAGCAAAAGTAGAAAGTGTTGCGGTCACGTGTATAAACGGAATTCCGGTCTGCTCCTGAAGCGCGTCGAGATCCTCCTTGGCGCTTCCCTTGGGTTCTCCTACATCGATAACGACCTCCGCGCCGCTTGCAAGAAGGGTCTCCAGATTAAGCTCACCTTTTCCTCCGTACAGCTGTCCGAGCACAGGGAGATCATAGTATTTTTCATCAAAGAATCCCTGCGCAACCGAATCCCATTCATTTGCGATACCTACCAGCTCATCAGGGCAGATCGCAAAAAGAGCTATCTGGGCAAGCGGACCGGAAACGGCCACTTTAGTGATGTGCTCGGGAACTTCAACCTCACGGCCAAGTGAATCCGTGAATATTTTTGTTGTTGCTTCCTCAGTCGCGGATGTGTCGGATGCGGCGTTTACGCCATATGCGGAACCCGCAAAAATACCGATCGACATGATAACAGCTAATACTACACTTAAAATTTTCTTCATTTTGATTCTCCTTTTCAATAGTGGAAGGCCGGCCGGTTTCCCTGACTGACCCCGGGCCCTTTAAAGGCCGTTTCATAAACCGTAACGATCGTCTTAGGCTCATGAACTCGAAGAAGTTCGCAGCCGAAATAAACCTCCTTTCATCATTTTTTCCGATATGTTTTTGAACCGGGACTTATTATGACCCCGTTTTCGGTTTCAATAAAATTAGTTTTGACGCCATACAGCTTCTCTATGAGCTCTTCATTAAGGACATCGGCCGGATCTCCAAACGCGGCGATGTTTCCATCATGCAGGGCAAGCGCAGTATCTGCATACCATAATGAATGCTGGGGAGTATGCGTAGACAAAATAACGCAGTATCCGGAATCCGCAAGCATTCTAGCCTGCTCCATCACCATGCTCTGATTGCCGTAATCCAGCGCGGAAGTGGGCTCGTCCATGAGCAGTGTGCGTGACCCCTGGGCAAGCGCCCTAGCTACAAGTACCAGCTGCTGTTCGCCGCCGGAAAGATGCGAAAACAGCTTCTCTTTCATATGCAGGATCCCCACCCGCTCCAGTGCTTCCTCCGCTCTGGCGGTCTCCTTACGGCCCGGAGCCGAAAACATGGAAAGAGTATGGTCCGTTCCCATGAGAGCCATGTCGATCACCCTGTAATCAAATGTCTGGTTATGGGACTGCGGAATGTAGGCGACTCTGTGAGCCAGTTCTTTGGCGGAAAGATTTTTGGTGGGTATATTATCGATTTTTATCTCCCCGCTGTATTTCTTCAGCATTCCGAGAATGCACCGGAATAAGGTAGTCTTTCCCGCACCGTTCTGCCCGAGCACAGCGCACAGACATTTATCAGGCACCTCAAAGGAAAGCCCTTCCAGGACCTTTTTCCTTCCGTATGAAAAATGCAGGTTTTCGATCTGAATGCTCAAAATGTTTTTGTCCTTTTCATGATGAGATATACGAAAAACGGCGCCCCGACAAAGGCCGTCAGGATACCAAGCGGTATTTCTGTTGCAAGAAGATTCCTGCTGAAATTGTCGACAACGAGCAGAAATACGGCGCCGCCTATCATTGACGCAGGGATAAGGTATCTGTAGTTGCTTCCGACCAGCTTGCGCGCTATGTGTGGCATAACAAGTCCTACCCATCCAATTACGCCGCTGACCGAGATGCTGGCGGCAGTTACAAGGGTAGAAGCAATTATCACGATAAGCCTCAGCCGGTTTGTATTTATCCCAAGGCTTCGCGCTTCTTCATCGCCCAGGGTAAGAAGATTGATTTTCCATCTGATAGCGAAAAGCGTGATGCACCCGATGGCCATGGCTCCGACAACGACAAGATTAAAATCCATGAGTTTTACGCCGGAAAGGCTGCCCATGAGCCAGTA
>CADBMM010000226.1 GCA_902795795.1 uncultured Lachnospiraceae bacterium
GAGCTGAGCGTTTACTTCACCTGCAAGAACGTTGTTGGCATCAACAGCGCCTGCGAAGAACGGGTTAGCCTGAAGCTCTTCGAACTGGTCGGCGGTTCCGATTCCGGTATGAAGTGAGAACGGGATCTCAGCGTCCTTCATCATGTCGCTTACAGTCGGTACTGTAGCCGGAGAAGCAAGATAAAGGTTTCCGCCGTCTACTTCGTTACCGATGAAACGCTGGATGTTCTGAACTGCTACGTCTGCTGAATAGTCATCACTGGCGTTGACAACGTCGCATCCGGCAATGTCAATTGCATATAAGGAAGCTTCGTTCATGGCATCAAGGATCGGAACACCTGATCCCCAGATGTCTGCTGCAAGCACCCATGCAGTTGCTTCTGCAGCCGGTGCAGCTTCGCTGGAAGATTCCGTGCTGGAAGCTTCAGCAGTGGATGCGGCCATTGTGAAGATCATGACCATTCCGAGAAGAATAGCTGTAAACTTTTTCATTTCTTTTCCTCCATATTCATTGTTTGTTTTCTCTGGCTTGAACCAGACCCGTATAGTTTTTCTGCCTTGCATATTTCCCGAATCAGCATATGTTTTCTGACCGGACACGCTTTAATAGCTGAAAAACTTTGTGATTTTAGTATATCACAGCAGCGCAGAATGTGAACATCAATGACTTGTTTATAGATGTAAATATTTTTTGCTGCCTTTAACGAATATTTGGCAGTTAAAACTCCAGTCCCGTACGTCCGATAATGTCGTCCTGCAGTCCCTTGCACATTTCCACGAAATATGCGCTGTAGCCCGCAATACGTACCGTAAGGTCACGGTAATTGTCCGGATCCTTCTGCGCTGCCTTGAGCGTTTCCTGGCTGGCAATGGTGAACTGGCTTTCGGTTCCCTTGCGTTTTACATACTCTTCGATCAGAGCGATAAGGCTGTCTCTGCCGGTATCGCCTTCAAGGACCGTCGGAGAGAACTTCCAGTTCAGCAGAGTGCCGTTCGTGGCACGGATATGGCTCAGCTGCGTAACGGAACGGCAAATGGCCAGCGGCCCCTTTGTGTCATGCGAACCGCCGAAGGTATGTACCGCACCGCAGTTATCCGAAACCGGTTCCCCTGCTTTTCTGCCTTCAACGGAAGCCCACTGCTTGCTGCCGAAATCCACGTTTCCGACCGAGCAGTACACGCCCGGCGTATATACTCCGCCGTGCATGGTAGGTCTTCCTTCCATATGGTCAAAATAAACATCCAGCCCGAACTTGGTCAGTTCATCAGCGTACGGATCGTCATTTCCATAATGGTGCACCTTATCGCTGTTGACCAGGGCGTAAAGGGCTTCATAGCCCTCCCAGTTCGCCCGGATGGCATCCAGAAGCTCACGTCCGGTGACCTTCTTTTCATCAAACACCAGCTGCTTGATAGTCGACAGGCCGTCGCCCACGGTGCCGATACCGACTGCTTCCGTTCCGACGAAATTGCGCTTTGCCCCGCCTGCGCTGACGTCCTTTCCGCTTTCCAGACATCCTTCCATAATAGTAGACAGGAACGGCAAAGGCTTGACTGTCTGCTGGGCGTAATCACAGGCGCACAGAACAGCCGCCATTTTATCGCACCAGTATTTCATCTGCTTGTCATAGGCCTCTTTCACCTGATCAAAAGAGGTGAAATCAGCAAGGCTTCCGGTCTTTATTCCCAGCTGTTTTCCCTTCAAGCCGCAGATACCCCATCTCGGACAGCCTTCGCCGCACTCGATGCAGCGTCCGTCGTTGATTGCCAGCTCAAGCACCTTGGCTATGTTCAGGTATCCCGCATCCTTCCAGCCGTATTCCTGTCCGGGCACATCGGGTTCAACGCAGCCGACTACCTGATAGTCTCTGGCCTCCTCGATCGTACGTCCTACAGTCATCATGGACGGGACCGTTACTTCGTCATTAAAGATCTTTGGCTCGCCGGTGCCGATCCGGATCACATTGGCAACCTTGACCTTGTATTCCCTTGGTGAATTATTATGCATTCGGGCAGCGATCCATGGATTGACGATACGGGTGTGGGCATGCGCATCCAGGAACATGAAGGTCACATCATTTGTGCCGTCGGTCCCGTCCGCCTTCAGGCCGCCCAGCGTCAGGCACGGTCCGCCGATACCGCCGTTTCCGAAAATAGCGACGCAGTTATGATCCCTCAGCTTGTTGAGCTCCCATATCTTTATCATGAAGTTCTCGATCAGTTCCTGCATGAATGGGCGGTCAGCCTCGCCTGTTTCGATGTCATGCTTATAGAAGGGATACATATACTGGTCAAAACGTCCGTAGGAAATGGAATGCCCATTGCTCTCCATCAGGACCAGATCATTTGCGAACAGAACCATCTGGATGGCTTCATAGAATGTCCGCGGCGCGCCTTCTGATATATGATCACAGACCTCGGCGATCTTAAGAAGTTCCTTTGCCCGCGTTTCATTCTCTTCCGCCGCGGCCTTTTCCCTAGCCAGATCGGCATGGCGTTTTATATAGATCGAACCGCCCTCGTTGGCCACCAGCATGGCTTTATAGAACGGGATCTTTTTGAAATCCTCCGGATCGCAGATGTCCAGGGAATCCAGTTTTTCCTGTATCTCCTGCCTGATCTTACCGAAGCCTTTCTTCAGAATATAATCATAATTTATGCCCAGGTGTCCGGGACCGGAAGTGAAATAGTTTACATTGGAGAACACCTGTTTTCCTACATGAGAACCCTTAAGCTCTTCATCGCTCAGCAGCGACAGAGCCACATCCGATACCGATTTTCCGCGCCAGTAGTCCTGGATCCCCTCCAGCTTTCTGACCGTTTCATCGGTGTACCAGAAATAGTCGTGGGTACGCTGCTCACTGTAATCCATTAGTCCTTCCTTCATCTCCTGAACGATCCAGTCCACACCGAACTCCGGGAATACCGGACCTGCCTTGATCGGTGCGCCAAGAGTTCCCACCAGAAGTTCATCTTCGTATATCTCTATCGGGCTGGTGGTGAAATGATTATACATTGCCCATGCGACCTGAAGGATATGCGGGTCGGATTCATGCGCCTTGTATGCTTCAGTCACTTTCAGCGCGCGTGTCGCGTCCACCTCACCGTTCGTGGACTTCGGAGTGCGCTCAAGGATCCTGTTTATCCTCGGGAACGGAGACGGATCCTTTGTATTTCCTGAAATACCGATGCCCCACACCTTATCGTATGGCTCCACTGGAAGAGGTTCAACTCTGTGCGACTGTGCTTCTGTATAGGAAGTTTTTATATTTTTAAAATCAATTATCTCGGTTTTTGCAGCCGGTTCAGCGGTCATGGTCAGTCTCCTTTCATCGGATGTTGGACTTTTGCTGTTGCAAACGATTCTATCTTAATTATAATTTATACCCTGCCCCGATGCCTATGCAATCAGTATTTTATTTTAAGAATACAATTATTGTGAAGTCTCCTTCGGCCGAGTGCCTCCCTGCGTGTAACTTTAATTTATCGCTCTCAACAATCTGTTAATTGCGTTTAAACGACTGGTTGAAGCATAATACAGTTGAAAATAATGATTCAACATATGATCTGGAGGAAATAACATGTCAGCAACTACATCAAACGTAACTCCCGTTTCAAACAACGGTGTAATTGCAAGTCTTACAAACAGTGAAAACCTGCTCAAGAACAAAGACGTATACGCACATGCCGATGAGGTGGATGTAAAGCCTCTTGCCATAGAGCCCTTTGATAAAGAATGGGGCGTAGGCCTTTCAGGCAATACACCGGAGCCGTCACCGTTCAAGCGTATCAATAACATCCTTAAAGTTACCGAGCGCACGACCAACGGTTTTGTAGCGCCCGACCGCGCCGAGCTCGTAACAAAGGCTTACAAAGACCATATCGGTGAATCCCAGGAGATCAAATGTGCCTATGGCATAGCCTACACTCTTGAACAGACTCCCTTATTCCTGTACGATGACGAGCTTGTCGTCGGAGGACTGGGCTGCGATAAAAAGGGTGCGCCCGTTCATCCGGAATTCGGTCTCGACTGGGTCTGCAATGAAATGCGTGACGGCCTGATGGATTACAGCGAACAGCGTACGCACGACTACTTCTCTTATACCGAAGATACCCAGAAACGTATGGAAGCCATCGAAGACTTCTGGGCCGGCCAGACAGTTGAAGCCTACACCAACTCTCTTCTTACTGAAGAGCAACTTAAAGGCTCCCACGCCGGCAAGGGCGTTTTCTTCTCTGACGCATACATTTTCTGTGGTGCCGGCCACCTCGGTCTGGATTATGACCGTCTTCTGAACATGGGCTTCGGCGGCATCCGCAAGGAGATCGAAGAAGAAATGGAAAAGGTCGACATGACTTCTCCTGAAGGTATCGAACGCCGCGACTTCCTTCGCGCCGCACTGATCACCAACAAAGCCGCGACCCGTCATATCCAGCGCTATGCTGAAATGCTTGCGGAAAAGGCACAGCAGACCGAAGATCCCGGCCGCAAGGCCGAGCTGCTTCAGATGTCAGCCAACTGCGCGCATATCGCGACAGAGACGCCGGCGACATTCTGGGAAGCCATCCAGCTGGTCCATCTTGCAAACTGCATGATCCTTATCGAATGCAACGGTCATTCCATTTCCTACGGCCGTTTTGACCAGTACATGTATCCGTATTACAAGCATGATATCGAGAACGGTATTGCTACCCGCGAGTTCATGCAGGAGCTGATCGAAAACTTCTACATTAAGATCTGGGATCTTAACAAGCTCCGCAACCATATCCTGATCAAGACCTTCGGCAACGGCGGCATCGGCGGTCCGGCCCTTACACTTGGCGGCCTCCTTCCCGACGGGACCGACGGAACCAACGAGCTGACATTTATGTGTCTCGATGCCAACGCTCATGTCCGTGTACCTAACCCCTGGCTGGCAGTAAGGCTTCACGAGAATACTCCCTGGGAACTTAAGGTCAAGACCGCAAACGTTATCCGCCTCGGCACCGGCGAACCGAAGATCTTCAACGACGAAGTGACCATTCCTTCCATGATGTCATCCGGCATCTCTCTTGAAGAAGCCAGAGACTATCAGGTAGTCGGCTGCGTTGAACCCGATGTATCAGGCAAGACCTACGGCTGGCATGACGCCGGACATATGAACATGGTCAAGGTGCTGGAGCTGGCCCTCAACAACGGCCGCTGCTTCCACTGCACCAGCGAATGTCCCAGATGGTCAAAGTGCGGCGCGCTCGGAAAGCGTCTCGGACCCGAGACCGGCGACCTTCGTAAGATGACCAGTTTCGAACAGGTCAAGGAATCTTATGATAAACAGATGAAATACTGGTGCGATCAGATGGTATCACTTCTGAACGCAGTTGATATCGCACATCAGCATGTACGTCCGCTTCCGTTCCTTTCCACGATCATGTACGGATGCGTAAAGAACGGCAAAGACGTTACGATGGGCGGAACCAAATACAACTTTACCGGCCCGCAGGGCATCGGAATCGGAACTGTCGGCGACGGTCTCGCCACGATAAAGCAGCTGGTCTTCGAAGAAAAGAAAGTTACCGGTGCTGAGCTTCTGGACGCCGTCGAGGATAACTGGGTCGGACACGAAGCACTGTATGCATATGTAAACAGCGATAAAGTCCACCACTACGGCAACGATGACGATTACGCTGATGAGCTCACCAAGTTCGGTATGGATACCTACTGCAAGCACATCGAGCATCGCCCGAACGCCCACGGCGGATTCTTCCAGCCCGGAGCTTACTCCGTTACCGTCAACGTTGCTCACGGCGTACATACTTGGGCATCCGTTGAAGGACGTACAGCTTATGAACCGGTTTCCGACTGCATGGGTGCTGTACATACGCACTGCTGCAGCCATGACCTTCGCGGTCCGCTGGCGATCTGCAAGTCCGTTACCAAGATGGATCACGCACGCGCCACAAACGGTACTCTGCTGAACTGGAAGTTCTCTCCCACCGCCCTTGCCGGCGAGACCGGAAGAGACAACTTCATCGCTCTTATAGATGAATATGTAGCCCGTGGCGGAATGCACAGCCAGTTCTCCGTAACCAGCCAGGAAACGCTTAAAGCGGCCCAGGCTCATCCGGAAGACTACCGCGATCTTCTGGTACGCGTAGCCGGTTACAGCGCATACTTCGTCGAGCTGAACAAACAGCTTCAGGACGACATCATTGGAAGGACAAGCCTTTCATTTGACTAATTAAAGCTTCATAAAGCATAACTTAAAAACGACCACAGTGGTTAAGCACTGTGGTCGTTTTTAATCTTATTCTGCATCAGCCCTGTTCGATCATCCAGCCATCGAGGCAGGCTCCGCAGCCTTTGTCGATCGTTCTCGAAAACGCATCCGGATATTTATTCTTCCACTCTTCCATCTCTGCGTCCGTGACCTTTTCACATTGAACAAGGAAGCCTGAAACGACCATTCCGGTCGCATGCTTTGAGATATTCGCGTGCGGTGTGATAAGGTTGATCGCGCCTCCCCTGTCAAGCCAGGATGCATCGATCGGATCGAACCTGCTGCCGTGATCGACAGAGACCGTTCCCGGAATTATCCTTTCTGTAATATAAGCCGCAAACAGTACACAGCCCCGCTCATTATAAAGCTTGACGATATCGCCATACTTGATCCCGCGCTCCGCAGCCGTCACCGGATTGATCCACATAGGCTCATACTGGTAGCCGTCCTTTGCGCGGATCTTCATGGTCTCGATCTCGCGGCTCCAGGTGATATCATCGAGGTTTGCATGAAAACGCCAGTGCCCGTGATTACTCATACAAAGCAATGGATATTTCACTGCTCTCTCTCCGGAGAGTGATTCATCGTGAGATCCGGTTTTTTCTATCCATTTCGGATAGGGCGGCCTCTCTTCGTCATCCGGGAAATGCTTAAGAAGATTTGTTGACGTAAATTCAAGTTTCCCGGTCGGCGTCGCCAGCGGATTATTCTCAGGATCATCTGCAAATTTTTTCAGCCCTGCCGGAATATCTTTCATATCCGTCCTGGTCGGTATAACATAAATATTCTTTTTACCGAAATCATCATCTTTGTCCAGCTCTTTTATACCGCTGTGCTTCCAGAAAAGCTCCACACATTTATGCGCCGACGTCTCGTTTCCGGTATAAGCCAGATACAGCTCGGGGCTTATCTTTTTTGCTACCTCAGCCACGCAGTCAAAATCGCTTAATGATTCTCCCACGGGCGGGCAGGCAGGATATCCGTGATAAACGCTCACAGCGACTGCACCGTTGCTGTCCTCCCCGATATCCTCCATTTCAAAAGAAGTGGCCACCGGCAGAATAATATCCGCCAGATAACAGTCATTTTCAAGCCATGGATGCTGGGCGACGATGCATTCGATCGAAGGATCGCGAAATGCCTTCACGATATTAAAGCCATCATTCCAGCATGTGACAAGGCAGGGCGAATCCGTCCATATCATATGGATATTGGGGCAGCCTTTTTTCGGATACTGGTGCTTCTCCCATTGCTCCGAACCGGGGCCGCAGAAGCTGTGAAGCCCCCACCATTCGATACTGCCTTTCAATATGGCATCATGCAGCATACATTTTGGAATAGCCTGCACGGGTCCCTGGTCTATTACATCAAAAAGCTCTTTCATCTGCGGATCTTCAAGCTGTTTGCCAGTAAGTCTCCAGGTGCCTTTTGGAATATCAAGCTGATAATAGTATGCGTTTACTTCTCCGATATCAAGAAGGCGTTTCAGGCTTTCTTTTCGTTTCTCCTCTTCCTCGGGGGAATTCTGCGGCGGTCTTACCAGCTCCGCGCGGTGCGCAAGCATCGGAGAGGCAATGCCCTGATACGGAAGCGGGAAGTTGTCATTCTGTTCCCATTCAAGCCACTTGACCTGATGTCTTCCCGGTTTTCCCATTCCCTGCATGCTAAGGGCGATAGCCTGAAGACGGGCAGGCTCTGTCGAATGAGGTCCCCTGATCCCAGGGCCGCCGTTTCCGATACATACGGATGTATTAACTTTTGCCCATTCTCTTGCGAGCGCCTTGATCGTCCATTCCTTCACGCCGCATTTTTCAGCCGCCCATTCCGGTGTTTTCGGAACGCCGTCGACCTCACCGAGAACATACCGGAAGAATTCTTCACTGCCTACGGTATGGGTCTCTACATATTCTTTATCGTATATGCCTTCTTTCAGCCATGTGTAAATAACACCGAGATAAAGAGCCGTGTCCGTATTCGGAAGGACAGGGATCCATTTATCCGCAAGGTA
>CADBMM010000227.1 GCA_902795795.1 uncultured Lachnospiraceae bacterium
ACGAAGTCTTTCCGCGATCCGTTCCAGGGTCAGCTCTTCCTGCAGACGCTGCTGATCAACGGGTGCGACCGTCGAACGGATATAGAATTCCTTTGCTTTTGAATATTTCAGTTCCCCGAGCGCTTCCCGGATCGGTGCGGCATGTGCAGTATCTCCCTTAATATCCCCGCGGTAAAGCGAGAATGTTTCCGTCTCGACATCATTGATCAGCCAGACCGTATGATAGGATTCGCTCAAGGCCTCGATCACGGCCTGGCGCACCGCCATATCGGATTCCATCTGTTTGCGCTTTTCGGTAATATCGGAGATGAAGACATAATAGATGCCGCCGTAGGAATCGGTGTCGGTATAATGACCGTAATCATCGATCCAGCGGACGCTTCCGTCTTTCCGGATGATGCGGTATTCCACATAATCCAGATCATCCTCGCTGTCTTCGATCTGCCTTTCGACTGTCGAGGAAACCAGATTGTAATCCTCCGGATGGACCATGCCTTTGAAGGTATATCCGGTATGTTCCCTGAATTCTTCCAGATCGGCACATCCGAAGATGTCGAAGACTGCCTGATTGGCATAAATCAGCTCTTCCTCTCCTTCTGCCCTGTAAATAAAAAATCCGCCGGGCATATGCCGCCCGATCTCTTCGATCACGGGAATCGTCTGTTCGTTCAGTTCGAAATGTTTGCCAAACATCTGTTCCCCTCCTTTGCAGACAGATAGAATAATATTTATTTTATCATATTCAGAGGCGGTGAAAAATACGGGATTTTCTTTTTTATGAAAAGAATGCTGTTAAGATCCTGCGAAAAAAGCCTGAAAAAAATGTGAAAGCCGGCTCAGAACAGCCGGCCGATATCCTGAAATACAATAAAAATCATAAATGCAATGAGAACGGCAAAACCGATAAAATGCACCATTCCCTCAATGCTCTGCTTGACCGGCTTCCGCCTGATGGCCTCCACGATCAGGAAGATCAGTCTTCCGCCGTCGAGTGCCGGGAAGGGGATCAGGTTCATGACGCCGAGGTTCGCCGAAATCAGAATGAGCATATTAAGCATGTTCATAAGGACAACGAACCAGCCCTCCGGGGCGGCCTGCTCATATACTTTCCCGACAGCGCTGACGATTCCGACCGGGCCGGACATATCACTGACGGAGAAGCGTCCGGTCACGAGCCTTGCGAGCGATTTGATCGTAACATCGAGCCAGTAGCGCACTTCGCCAAAGCTGTAGCTGATGGAGGAGAAAAAGCTCTGTTTCTCCCTGGCCATATTGTAAACGAATCCGAGTGACGGATTTTCATAATACTCCGGCGTCAGGGTGACTTCTTTTTCGTGCCCGTTATGAAGATACGTGACGGTAATGGGATTTCCGTCCATCGGTTCCGTTTCAAAATAAGCGGTCAGCGCAGCACCGTTTTCAATCGGCGTTTGATTCACTGCCGTGATCACATCTCCCGGAAGCAGTCCCGCTTCCTTCATCGGAAGGCCGTCGATCACGCTTAAGATCTCTGCAGCCGACTCGTCATTATTATAGGTATAGCCGAGCATATAGCGGGGGCTCATCTGCGGCGCAAAGGAAAGATCTCTGCGTACGCCGTCCCGCTCGACCGTCAGTTCGATGGAATCCATCGGGACGCCGTCCATCTGTGTGAGGACCGAGAGTTCGCGGGCATTCATAATATCGCTTCCCTCGTAGGAAACGACCAGATCGCCGGTCTCCAGTCCTGCTTCGGCGGCAAAGGAACCGGGCTCCACTTCGGTGATCCTTGCGGGGTCCGCGCCGACGGAAAAAATAACGACCATCGCAACGGCCAGCGCCAGAAGAAAATTGAACAGCGGTCCCATCGCGACGATCAGGATCCTCTGCCAGACTTTGGCTTTCTGAAAACTGCCGGGCGCATGATTGTCCTCATCCTCTCCAAGCATCTGGCACATTCCGCCGATGGGGAAGGCGCGCCAGGAATAGGTCGTATCCCCCTTCTTTTTGGAAAGGATCCGCGGGCCGAACCCGAATGCGAATTCGACGACGGTCACGCCGGATGCGCGCGCAGCAAGAAAATGTCCCAGTTCATGGAACATGATCACAGCTGCCAGTATGATGATCGCGATGACTATATGCATAATGATGGTCTAACGGAATTCTTCCGGATTTTTCCTTTATCGATATTCGTTCAGATATTCCCGGGTCTGCGCTTCGGCGTCCAGGATCGCATCGAGTGCGGGATCCTGTTTCACCGTATGCGCGGCCATGGCTTTTTCGATCATATCATAGATATCCAAAAAGCCGATCGCACCCTTCAGGAATCTTTCGACTGCGACTTCGTTCGCAGCATTGAAAACGACAGGCATGGTACCGCCTGTTTTGGATGCCTGCACGGCAAGCGGCAGACCTTTGAACACTTCCGTATCCGGCCGTTCGAATGTGATCTGCCCGAGTTCGTAAAAATCGAGCCGTTCGGCTTTGATATCATTTCGTTCGGGGTCAATGAGCGCGAACTGGATCGGCAGGCGCATATCCGGTGCGCCGATCTGCGCGATCACGGATCCGTCGTTGAATTCCACCATGGAATGAATGATGCTTTTCGGCTGGATGATGACATTGATATCATCGACATCCACATTGAAAAGCCACTTTGCCTCCATGACCTCCAGCCCCTTGTTGACGAGCGTCGCGGAATCGA
>CADBMM010000228.1 GCA_902795795.1 uncultured Lachnospiraceae bacterium
CATGGCAAAAGAGATCAAATACGGAGCAGAAGCCCGTTCGGCACTTGAAGCCGGTGTAAATAAACTTGCTGACACAGTACGTGTAACACTTGGACCTAAAGGAAGAAACGTAGTTCTTGAGAAACCATACGGCGCACCGCTCATCACAAACGACGGTGTTACGATCGCTAAAGAGATCGAACTTCAGGACGGTTTCGAAAACCAGGGCGCACAGCTCATCCGTGAAGTCGCTTCCAAGACAAACGATGTAGCCGGCGACGGAACAACAACAGCTACTGTTCTTGCACAGGCAATGGTAAATGCAGGTATGAGAAACATCGCTGCAGGCGCTAACCCGATCATCCTTCGTAAGGGTATGAAGAAAGCTACTGATAAGGCTGTTGAGATCATCAAGAACATGAGCAAGACAGTCAACGGCAAAGAGCAGATCGCAAGAGTCGCAGCAGTTTCATCAGGTGATGATGAAGTAGGCGAGCTTGTTGCAGACGCTATGGAAAAAGTTTCACAGGACGGCGTAATCACAGTAGAAGAGTCCAAGAGCATGGTCACAGAGCTCGACCTCGTTGAAGGTATGCAGTTCGACCGTGGATATATCTCAGCATATTTCTGCACTGATATGGAGAAGATGGAAGCTGTCCTTGAAGATCCGTTCATCCTTATCACGGATAAGAAGATCAATACCATCCAGGATCTCCTTCCGCTCCTTGAGCAGATCGTACAGTCAGGCAAGAGCCTCCTGATCATCGCTGAGGACGTTGAAGGCGAAGCTCTTTCAACACTTATCGTCAACAGACTCCGCGGAACCTTTAAGGTAGTAGCTGTAAAAGCTCCGGGCTTCGGCGACAGAAGAAAAGAAATGCTCAAGGATATCGCAGCCCTTACAGGCGGCACGGTAGTATCCGAAGAAGTAGGCTATGAGCTTAAGGATGCCAACATCTCCATGCTCGGTCAGGCAAAGACAGTTAAAGTTGATAAAGAAAACACTGTTATCGTTGACGGTGCAGGCAACAAGAACGACATCGCCGGAAGAGTTGCTTCCATCAAAGCACAGATCGAAGTTACCACTTCCGAATATGATAAAGAAAAACTGCAGGAAAGACTTGCAAAGCTGGCTGGCGGCGTAGCTGTCATCCGTGTCGGCGCTGCTACAGAGACAGAAATGAAAGAAGCTAAGCTTCGTATGGAAGATGCTCTCAACGCTACACGTGCAGCAGTTGAGGAAGGTATCGTACAGGGCGGCGGATCTGCTTACATCCACACGATCAAAGAGCTTACGCCTATTCTCGACACTCTTGAAGGCGACGAGAAGACAGGCGCTCAGATCGTTATCAAAGCTCTTGAAGCTCCGCTTTACCGTATCGCTGAGAACGCCGGACTTGACGGCGCAGTCATCGTAAACAAGGTAAAGGAAGGCAAGGAAGGCTACGGCTTCAATGCACTTACCGAAGAATATGTTGACATGATCGAAGCAGGTATCCTCGATCCCGCAAAGGTCACAAGAAGCGCTCTTCAGCATGCAACAAGCGTTGCTTCCACTCTCCTTACAACAGAAGCAGTTGTTTCCGATATCAAAGAACCTGCACCGGCTATGCCGGCAGGCGGCGGCGCACCCGCGATGATGTAATAATCGGAAAGGTTTTCGGCGGCCCTGCCTTTTTAGGGCCGCCTTTTTCATATAGAATACTTGCTAAAAATTCTTTCAGGTTTTATACTAAATTAGTTTAAGATTATTATTTGCGGGGATAGGCATGTTTCTGGAAAAAGAACGTAAAAAAGTCATAGAGATCGCCAGAAGAGCCAGTACTGAAAAGCTGGTGCCTTTGACATTCGGCAACTTCTCACTGCGCGATAAAGAGACCGGTCATGTCTGCATTACGCCCAGCGGAATGCCGTATATGACTCTCGAACCGGAAGATATCGTAGTAGTCGATACTGACGGTAATATCATAGACGGAAAACGTAAGCCATCGATAGAAACACCGCTGCATACGGCTGTATACAGGAAAAGGCCGGATGTATTCGGGGTAGTGCATACACACTCCACATTTTTGACTGCGTGGGCGTGTCTTGACGGAGATCTTCCATGCATTACATCGGAGGCTGCATCGCTCGTCGGAGGAAGCGTCAAAAACGCGCCGTTTGCCGTCCAGGGTACGCAGGAGCTTGCGGACGTTACATCTGATACGCTTGGGAATGATAAGGCCGTTCTCATGGCCAATCACGGAGCGATATGTGTGGATGAGAGTATAGACAAGGCCTATAACAATGCGGTCGTTTTAGAAGAAAGCGCAAAGGTGGCGTATCTGGCGTTTACTCTGGGAAAGCCGAATCTGCTTAGCGAACAGATCGCGAAGGCTCTGCAAAAAGAAACAAATGAAAATTACGGTCAGTGAGGAAAAGAACAAATGCCTGAAGGAACAGTATCCAGAAATTTTATAGAATTGGCTATTGATAAAGATCTGAAAGATGGCGTGTATGATCATGTTGCGACCAGATTTCCGCCGGAACCCAACGGATATCTGCATATTGGTCACGCCAAGTCCATACTTTTAAATTACGGGCTTGCAAAAGAATACAACGGAACCTTTAATCTGCGTTTTGACGATACAAATCCCACAAAAGAGAAAACGGAATTTGTTGATCAGATAATAAGCGATGTGAAGTGGCTCGGAGCGGATTTCGAAGACAGGCTTTATTTCGCGTCCGATTATTTCGACCAGATGTACGAAGCTGCCGTGACCCTTATAAAAAAAGGCAAGGCTTACGTCTGTGAACTTACAGCGGACGAGATAAGGGAATACAGGGGTACCCTTACAGAACCGGGCAAGGAAAGCCCGTACAGGAACAGATCCGTAGAGGAGAACCTGGACCTGTTCGAAAGAATGAAAAACGGTGAGTTCGAAGACGGAACAAAGGTGCTTCGTGCGAAAATAGATATGGCCTCACCGAATATAAATATGAGAGATCCGATCATCTACAGGGTAGCCCATATTACGCATCACAATACCGGTGATAAATGGTGCATCTATCCGATGTATGATTTCGCGCATCCCATAGAGGATGCTATAGAAGGCATCACGCATTCTATCTGCACGCTCGAATTTGAAGACCACAGGCCGTTATATGACTGGGTAGTGCGTGAAGTAGGTTTTGAGATGCCGCCAAGGCAGATAGAATTTGCCAAGCTTTATCTCACGAATGTGGTAACGGGAAAGAGATATATCAAAAAGCTGGTAGAAGATGGAACAGTCGACGGATGGGACGATCCGAGACTTGTCTCAATAGCGGCTCTTCGCAGACGCGGATACACACCGGAATCCATCAAAATGTTCGTAGATCTCTGCGGCATATCCAAATCTCAGAGTTCTGTTGACTACGCCATGCTTGAGTACTGCATAAGGGAAGACCTTAAACTTAAAAAGTCCAGGATGATGGCTGTTCTCCACCCGCTGAAGCTGGTGATAGATAATTATCCGGAGGGAGTTACCGAAGAATTTGAAGTCGCCAACAATCTCGAGAACGAAGAGCTCGGGACCAGGAAGATCACGTTTTCAAGGGAACTTTATATCGAACAGGAGGATTTCATGGCGGAGCCTCCGAAAAAGTATTTCAGATTATTCCCGGGCAATGAAGTCAGGCTTATGTATGCCTACTTCGTAAAATGTACCGGTTATGATACAGATGATCAGGGCAATATCACCTGCGTACACGCTGAGTATGACCCCGCATCCAGAGGAGGAAATTCCCCCGACGGCCGCAAGGTAAAGGGAACGATCCACTGGGTCGATTCATCAACGGCGTTCAAGGCAGAGTGCAGGCTTTATGAGAATCTCATCGATGAGGAAAAGGGAGTTTATAATGAGGACGGATCAATGAACATAAATCCGGACTCACTTGAAGTGATAAAAGGATGTTATCTGGAGAGCGCCCTTAAGGATGCGAAAGCATACGACAGCTTCCAGTTTGTACGCAACGGTTTTTACTGTGCGGATGCAAAGGATTCGGAAGAAGGGAAGCCGGTCTTCAACAGGATAGTATCACTCAAGAGTTCTTTCAAGCTGCCTAAAGACTAAGAAGAGTCCAGGGCAGCCGGCAAAACCTTTCGAGGAGGACGTTTATGAGATTCATAGACAGAATTAGACAATGGATGTCGGGACGCTACGGCAGAGACGAGCTGAATACATTCCTGTCATTCCTGTGTATCATCCTGCTGGTGATCAATATGTTCGTCGGCAGAAGGATCCTGTTTTATCTGGCGCTGGCCGTGCTTGTCATTCTTTATCTGAGGACATTTTCGAAGAATTATTCGAAAAGAAGAGCAGAGAACGAGAAGTTCCTGCAGATAAAGGATAGGATCACCGGGTTTTTCACCGGGAGAAGATCGGGCAGCAGAACGGAAAACAGGTACAACGATCAGTACAGAGCGGAAAAAGAGGACAGGGAGCATGTTTATTTCTCCTGCCCAAGGTGCCGCAAAAGGCTGCGCGTGCCCAGAGGAAGAGGAAAAATTTCCATACATTGTCCACAATGCGGAAATGATTTCATAGAAAGAACATAAAGGCATGTTATGTTAGGATATATAACACCGAAAAGAGAAGAGCTTAAGGTAAAGGAATTTGACAGGTACCGCGGCTTTTACTGCGGTTTATGCTTCGACCTGAAAAAGAATTGCGGGGAAGCAGCGCGTCTTTCACTGACCTATGACATGACTTTTCTGGCGATCCTGCTTACTTCGCTGTATGATACGAAGACTTCATCCGAGATGCGTTACTGTATTTTGCATCCGCTGCAGAAAAAACTTGTAATACACAATAAGTACACTGAATATGCAGCGAAGATGAGCCTCATGATGACTTACCAGAATCTTGCCGACGACTGGTACGATGAGAAAAAGACTGCGGCAAGAGTGGGCGCGGAGGTGCTCAGGCGGGCTTATAAAAAAACCGCAGCGGAATATCCAAGGCAGAGGAAAGCTCTGAACAGGTACATTAAAAAACTGCATGAAGTCGAAGAAACCGGAAGTACTGATCTCGATAAGGCGGCCGGACTGACAGGTGAATTCTTCAAAGAGATATTCATTTATGACGAACACGACGTATGGGCCTCGGATCTGGGAGAAGTCGGCTTTTATATTGGTAAATTTATCTACCTTATGGATGCCTACGAAGATATTGCAAAAGATAAAAAAAGCGGAAGCTATAATCCTTTTATCAGTTATCTGGGCAGGGATGATTTCGAAGATTTTGCAAGAGATGTGCTGCTGATGATGCCGACACGCGCGGCGGCCGCGTTTGAAAGGCTTCCGCTCGTAGGAGATACCGAGATCCTGAGAAATATTATCTACGCAGGCATCTGGAACAAGTATGAAGAATTAAAAAATAAAAAGGATAAACCACATGACTGATCCCTATTCCGTGCTCGGCGTTTCGAGAAGCGCCAGTATGGACGATATAAAAAAAGCATACAGAAAGCTCAGCCGGAGATACCACCCTGATGCGAATATAAACAACCCGAACAAAGCTCAGGCAGAGGAAAAATTCAAACAGATCCAGCAGGCTTACCAGCAGATCGTGGATGAAAAAGAACATGGTACATCCTACAGGAGCACCGGTTCGGGAAGCTATGGCGGCAGTTCTTCGGGCTATGGCGGTTATAACGGAAGCTATGGCGGTCAGTCCGGATACGGCGGATATAACAGAGGCTACAGCGATGGATTCGGTGGTTTCGGAGGCTTTGGCGGCTATGGCGGTTACGGCCAGAGCTATGGGAGTTCCGCTTTTAATGGCGATCCTAAGCTGCGTGCCGCGCTTAACTACCTGAACAGCGGCCATCCCGCCGAAGCTCTCAATACTCTGGACGGTATGACAGAGCGCAGCGCTGTATGGTACTATCTGCATTCAATAGCAAATTCACGTCTCGGAAATAATGTTAATGCCAAAGAAGACGCAAGGCGGGCTTATGAAATGGAACCGAACAATCCCCAGTACAGGGAATTGTATCAGGAGCTTCAGAATGGAAATATATATTATACACAGCAGGGAGCAGGATATGGTTCGCCGATGTGCGGCGAAGGAGGCGGTAATATGAGCTGCGCTCCGTGTATGTGCCCGCTTTGCTGCGCGCCTTACTGTTGCTGCTGTTGTTGACAATGAATAGTTCAAGAGGAAGTTATGGACGAAAGAAATACCAATAACAATAATAATGATAAAAATAACAGGCCGGGCGGCGGAAACAACAGGATGCTCAGCGTGATCTTCGCTCTGCTCCTCGCGATGATGCTTTTCGGTGCGTTTAACAACTATATGAATCGCCGTTCTTCGGATCTGGACATAACTTATGACAAATTCGTTGAAATGGTCAAGGCAGGCGAGGTCGAGGAAGTAGTGCTCCAGGACGGAGCTTTGAAGATCACTCCCACTTCAGAGATAGTAAACGGGCTGAAAGTTCAGTATTCCACGAATCTCGTGGGCGATGAGAACGCTTTTTCAGAGCTGCTTGAGGAATATAATGTAACTTACAATAAAAAATCACCCGATCCGTGGATGTCTATCCTCTCGACAATAGCGGGAATAGCAATACCGTTTATCATTTTGATGGTATTCCTGAATATGCTCATGAGACGGAGCGGCGGCGGTATGATGGGCGTAGGCAAAAGCAAGGCAAAAGCCTATGTTCAGAAGGATACAGGTGTTACATTTGCCGATGTCGCAGGCGAGGATGAGGCGAAAGAATCTCTCCAGGAAATGGTCGAATTCCTTCATCATCCTGAGCGTTTCACGAAGATCGGCGCGAAGCTGCCGAAGGGAGCCTTGCTTGTAGGACCTCCGGGAACAGGTAAGACTCTTCTTGCCAAGGCTGTTGCGGGAGAGGCGCACGTTCCGTTCTTCTCGCTTTCCGGTTCGGAGTTTGTCGAGATGTTCGTCGGCGTAGGCGCTTCACGTGTGCGTGATCTTTTCGAGGAAGCAAAAAAACAGTCGCCATGTATCATATTCATAGACGAGATCGACGCCATCGGTAAGACAAGGGATTCGCGTTTCGGTGGAAACGATGAGCGTGAGCAGACTCTTAACCAGCTGCTTGCAGAGATGGACGGCTTTGACAGCGATAAGGGTATTCTCATCCTGGCCGCTACCAACAGACCTGAGATCCTCGATCCGGCCCTTCTTCGTCCCGGCCGTTTCGACAGACGTGTCATAGTTGAAAGACCCGACCTTAAAGGCCGTGTTGAAATATTAAAGGTACATTCGAAGAAGGTCATCCTCGATGAGACCGTAGATCTTAATGAGATCGCTCTTGCGACATCAGGCGCAGTAGGTTCTGATCTTGCCAATATGGTAAACGAGGCAGCCATCCTTGCTGTAAAGCACGGCAGGAGAGCTGTAAGCCAGAAGGACCTTTTCGAAGCCGTCGAAGTGGTACTTGTCGGCAAGGAAAAGAAGGACAGGATACTGAGCAAGGAAGAAAGAAAGATCGTTTCCTACCATGAGGTCGGACATGCCCTTCTTACGGCGCTTCAAAAGGACGCCGAGCCTGTTCAGAAGATCACGATAGTTCCCAGAACGATGGGCGCTCTCGGCTATGTCATGCAGGTGCCTGAAGAGGAGAAATACTTAAATACAAAGACCGAGCTTGAAGCAATGATAGTAACGACGCTCGGCGGACGCGCAGCCGAAGAGATCGTCTTCGGAAACATTACAACGGGCGCAGCCAATGATATCGAAAAAGCTACCAAGCTTTGCCGGGCAATGATCACACAGTACGGTATGTCCGAGAAGTTCGGTCTCATGAGCCTGGAGCAGCAGGAGAACAAGTATCTGGATGGAAAGACCTACCTTACCTGCGGCGATTCAACGGCAACGGAGATCGACCATGAGATCATGGAGATGCTCAAGAACGCTTACGAAGAAGCGAAGAGGCAGCTTACCGAGAACAGAGATGCACTTGATAAGATCGCTGAATTCCTTATCGAAAAAGAAACGATCACAGGCGCTGAATTCATGGAGATCTATCATCAGGTCCTTAAAGAGAGGACCCAGCCGGATCCGGTCATCTTCCTCGGAACTTCGGCAGAACCGGCTGTGGCAGAGCCTCTGGAAGAAGGCAATGTCGAAGCCACGCCGGCAGAGAACAGTGTTGAAGCTGCAACGCCAGAAAGCGATTCTGCATCAGCTCCGGCTGAAGACACTACGGAAACCGAACAGGATTAAATAATGCCCTTCAATATTGAAGAAGAACTGAAAAAACTTCCTTCCCGCAGCGGAGTTTATCTCATGCACGACGCAAGTGATGAGATAATCTACGTCGGGAAGGCCGTGAGCCTCAAAAACAGG
>CADBMM010000229.1 GCA_902795795.1 uncultured Lachnospiraceae bacterium
ACATCACTGTCGGGATCCCAGTCACTGAAGCTGAAAGCGCTGTATACCGAAAGATGCTTCGGATGCCCCGTCTCTCTGAAACGCTTGGTAAGTCCCTTGTTCAGATTTACCGGCGACGCCACCGCACCAAATGAATTTATCCAGATCGTATCTCCGTCCTTTACCAGATTGACCGCTTCCTCCATGGAAATGATCTTATCCGATACTTTCGCCATAATATACCTCCAATTCAGACCGGCCTTCATCGCCGGACTGTTTTTACTTCTTACTGCTATAGCTGCATCTGCCGGCTTACCGGCACGCTTATTATCTACTCGGTTATTTCAAGTGCCAGCCTGTAGAACAGAGGATCCTCCATGGCTTCATCTATATTTTCATAGGCTGCAATAGTTCCGAAAAGGTTTTCCGGATTCAGGTGTATACCGTCGCTCATCGCCTGATTTGAAATGGTTATGCTGGACTGTACAGGGAAAAGGTCCTGATTCATCGTAAGTTTTTCCAGCTTTCTGCAGGCACTCAGGTTCGGCTCGGTGATCAGGATGCAAAGATCCGATATCGATACCAGAGCCCTGTTCGTCTCGCCCATATCGGTACCGAGATCCAGGATGATATATTTGAAATCCCCTTTGGATTTAAGCAATCCGACAAGATTCAAAAGTTCGTCTGTTCCTACCCCGAGGACCGAAAGAGGCTTTTCAAACGGCAGGATGCATGGCACTTCTTCCTGCGCTACATTTCTGAGGATCTCCCAGTAGGTATCTTCATTCGGCGTTTTAAGTGCCGATGCCAGCGACTCATCCGCCGGCTGCCTGTTCTCCAGGTAAATGCCCACGCTTTGGAGATCGTCGCAGCCTACCACTATCGCGCTTTCTTCGAGCTTTTTTATTTTTCTGCCAAGGGCAAGGGCTACCAGACTCTTTCCGCAGCCGCCTATAGGAGAATAGATCGAAATGATCTTTACCTCCTTGCCCTTTACCTGCGGCATAACGGGCTGCGGCTGTTCAAGCGGAGTATCCTCAAGCGCTTTGTCTATAAAAGAGAACATTTCATCGGATGAAGTATACTTCATGAGCGTGGAATGCTCTTCTCCGTCTTCGCCAAACTCCAGTGAGACTTCCTGGTCGAGCACCAGAAGGTGGCCGATCTCATGATCTTTTACGAAAGATCCGTAAAACTCCCGGGCTATGATCAGTACGTCGATCACACGGTGTACACGGAAATAATTCGCAAGGTAATCCGGCTGCGTAATGATCCGGATATCTGCACGATCCGCATATTTTTTCAGCAGCTCTTCCTCATACTCTTTAATATAATTGTAGTCAGGATCGGCGATTACTATTTGAGCCGGCATAACATCCTCCTTATTCCACGTTGAAGGTACATTCCGCAAAACGGATTATGCTGCCTTTGCCAAAGGGCACCTGCACCATCGGCGTTATCTTGATATCATTCAGATATGTACCTTCCCTGCTGCCCAGGTCCTGTATAAAATAACTTATGTCGTTCCATCCGATCAGCGCATGTACAGGGCTTACCGAGACTGCTCCCGCAATGCAGCCCTTGCATTTTTCAGGGTCCGTCCCGATATAAAAATCCTCGTGGCCGATCCTGAACAGGAACGGTTCGGGGGTATTTATGCTCTTCAGCTTGATCAGTTCCTCTTCGACCGGCGCGCGGCTCCAGAGCGCATCCTTAAGGCCCTGCCAGTCTCCGAAGGCTTTATTTTTCGCCGCTTCCATCTGCCTGCTGACAGCTTCTCCGCCCGGAACGGGACTTATGATCTCGTCCATAAGGGCATAGACTCTTTTTATATAGATCCTGCTGTCAAGCACGTCGACCGGGAGCACTGCCGGAAGGCATACTAAATAAACATCGTTATCTTCATCCAGATAGATGCTGTCCATATCCCAGGAAACATTCTCAGCCGAGATATCCAACGTCGTTTCGATCTTCACAAGTATTTCAATTATGTCCGAGCATATCCGCGTAAGTTCATCCAGAGACAGCTCGTCCCTTTTCTGTTCAAGCGTCACCAGATCATCAACAAAATAAACAAGCTGGACACGTTCGTTCCAGTTAACGGGCATACATGGAAGTATGCCCGGTATCTCTTCTTTATTGATCAGATTAAGCGCGTTAACGTCCAGGAGTTCCTGTGAATTAAGAAAAAACTCTCTCAATTATTTTCAAATCTCCTTTTCACCTTTCACGGACAGCCCTGTACTTCTCTGCCGCATTATTTTCCGTCCTTTTCTCCATCCAGCATATCCTTGAGAGCAGCAGCCTTTTCTTTAAGGCCCAGACTTTCGATCGCATCTCCGACTTTGTCTTTTACTTCTCCAAGTTTTTCCTTAATACCGAGTTCTTCCGCCTTGTCTTTTAAACCCTCAAGCTTTTCCTTCAGATCAAGGTCTTCAACTTTTTCCTTAAGTCCGTCAATCTTTTCTTTGAGATCGATATCATCCACCTTATCTTCAACAAAATCCTTAATACCCTGAAGCTTCTCCATCATATCCATGACTTTTCTCCTTTCGTGGTGGAATACTATATTGATATCTTTTTATTATATATTATTTCAGCATATTTGTCATATACTATCGGAATGATTTTTTCCCAGGGTACAGGTATGGTACCCTTCGCATTTTCGCCCGCCTTTGCAAGCAGTTCCCGGTCACTGAAGACCTCTTCGATTTTATGCGCCATAAGCTGCGGATCGTTGGCGGCGGTAAAGCCGTTGAAACCGTCCGTAACGACTTCAGCTGAATTTGAATCCTCTGCCAGTAATGCAGGTGTTCCCAGCATGGCGGCCTCTCTGAGCACCAGAGGAGCATTGTCGTAGATCGATGGGAAAAAGAAAAGATCTGCTGCAGCATACAACGCCGAGATCAGCCTTCTGTCCTTTATTTCTCCCGTAAACATCAGCTGCTCCGGCGCAAATGCAAGTTTTCCGGCATAGGCCTTTACAGACGTTTCATGATTTCCGGCGCCGGCTATGACAAGGGTATATTTATCGGGCGCCTTGCTGCACAGCAGACGAAACGTATCCAGTACGCACTTTAAATTTTTCTGCCATACGAGGCTTCCGACAAAAAGCAGGATGTGCCTGTTTTTGTCCAGAGAAAACTTATATTCCGCGTATCTCTTCAGTTTTGCGGGATCGCCGGGAATATTTATATCGATTCCGTTTTCGCAGACAAAAATATCTTTTTTATACCCGTATGACCTCAAGGTCTCAGCTGTGGTCCCGGAGCATGCCCATACGCTGTCGCATCTGTTATAAAAAGAGACGATCATATCGGTCAGCGACCGGGAGAGCGCCCTGCTTTTCGTGACCATATAAAAATCGTCGTAATATTTTGAATGAAAGGTGGCGACAATCGGTACTCTGCGTTTTTTTGCGCAAAGATAAGCATTCCAGCCCTGCATAAACGGGCTGTGGGTGTGTATTATATCCAGCTTTTTTATATTGCCGACATCCCTGACCGTATAAGGATTGAATGGCACGCATATCGCGTAATCCATTGTCGGGATCTTTACCGATCCCGTTCTGTAGATATCATAAGGCAGCTTTTTATCGTTGAACCTGCCCTTCTGATCCGGACAGACGACACAACTGTATGAAATGCTGTTCATTATCCGGGCATAATTATGCACGGTACGCACCACACCGTCGACCACGGGGAAAAACGTATCATTGAACTGAGCCGAGTTTATGTTTTCAGGCTTAAGTTTTTCCATGGTTTTTTCTTTCGGCAATCGCGTTAAATCCGTAGATCCCTATTCCCAGGGCTATGATCGCATAAAAGCAGATGCCCCTCCATACCAGCATTGACCAGAAAAGTCCGGTCGGATCGAGCTGTGAAAATATAAGGTAAAACGCTCCTTCCGCCGCGCCTGCATTTCCGGGCGTGGGAATGAACGTACATGCGCAGTATACAAAGCTTACCATCGCTACCGTATTGATAAGGCTGGCACTGCCGTTAAAAGCCAGAAGCACAAAATACGGGATGCAGAACAACGCCAGCTGATAGAATATCGATAAGACAAAGGTCTTGATTATTACGCCTTTGTTTCTGCTGATAAGGACTATGCTCGCCCTGTATTCATCAAGATATTTTATGATCTGTTCCTTTTTCGCTTCCGGATCCTTAAATACCCTGAACTTCGCAAGTATCTTTACTATAAGGTTTATTACAGCTACGCACGCGCGGCGCCATACTGTAAAAAATATTACGCCGAGCGGTCCCGTGGAATAGGAAAACACTCCGAAATATACCGCTATTTTCATGGCGTTATTCGGAATAATATCGTTTTTGAATATGATAAATACTATCGCGAGAAATATAAAGGCCGTCTGCATGGTCAGGAACTGTATGAGCGGCATGCATACGCTTTCCCCTGTCGAATAGCCGAACTTGTGCATGGTATATATCTGAAAAGGCTGTCCGCCGATGCCGGAAGGGGTTATATTATCGTAATATTTCCCGATGGCGGCAGTCTGAAATGCGGCCTTGACCGATACCTTTGCTCCGAAGCTCTTCATCATGACCAGATATTTTATGGTCTCGAAAGCCAGCGCAAGAAGCAGACAGCCAATAGCTGCCAGAATACAAAGTGTTCCGGAAACTCCGAAGTGTATCTGCAGCTTTTCAGCCGGCTTGTTCCCGAATTCATTTAAGGCCGTATACCCGATGACCAGCACATTTACGGCAATAAATATCAGGATGATGATTGCCCTGTTTCTTCTCTTCTTTTTCTTCTGCTCTTTTGTTTCAGGTGCTTTCGGGTCTTCTATTACAATACTTTCAAGTTCTTCTTCGGCCCTTTTTTCCTGTTCGTTTTCCAGCATCTGCAGTTCTCCGTGTGTCTTCATGCTGCCTTGGCGGCTTTATGCTTCTTGTCTTGTCTGCGTTATTTTTCGCGTTCTCCATTTTTCTTCCGCCGTTACCGCTCTTTACGATCTTTCTCGGCGGAATAAGGCAATTCCTGTCAAAGCCTATCAGATCAGTCCTGCCGCATTTTAACAGAGCT
>CADBMM010000230.1 GCA_902795795.1 uncultured Lachnospiraceae bacterium
ACCATAATCTGCCTTCGAGTTATTTAGGACATCATGGCAGATCGTTTCACCAATTTCCCAATACAGAAAGATCATGGCAGCATTCATAGCTTGTGAAACTGCGTTTTTTCTTGATGTGATCAGATTTACAATCTTTGAATAGAGTTCATTGGATTCCTCGTATTTCATAACCTCATCAGACATGATAGACTTCCTTTCAAATTGTCGCGACACGTCGCGATTTTTGATGATTAAAGACATTTACTCTCAATCTGCTCATATTATATTCGTTCAAACGAAGTTGGTCAACGAAAAAAATGATGCAGACCTATCGATCTGCACCAAGTAAATTATCCGTATGGAAGTCCTGATACCACTTTCATTAATGAGATCTGGATACGATGAGCCATGGTATGGAGCCGTAGATGCCGGACCCTCCCGCCGTATTTTTCTAATCACTCTAAACGTTTCTCCTGGCAGTAAACTACATAATCCGGCCTAAGAAGCCACAGTATATGGAAGAAGGATTGTATACTATTGAACACATCCATAGTTTATAGACTCTTTCAGCGAAACAATGAAAGCAACCAAGAACTGAAATAGCTCTCAATCATTGTCTTAGCTTCTACAATCGCACCTCGCTCAACTATAGGCGGGTTTAATGATACGGCAAGATTCAAGTATCGTAAAGACTGCTCATAATCACAAAGGTATCCATAGCATATTCCGATGTCATTTGCGTATTCCCAGCTTTGATTAATGGCATATGCATTCTCTAATATGGGAATAGCCATATCATAATTACGACTCATAAAATATGCATGTGCCATGTCAGAATACGCTATTTCCGGGGCTACCGTTATCCGGGCCTCTGATTCGGATATGATTGTTTCTACCTCAACAACACTTACCGTGTTCCAGTCATAATAAGAGTTGCTGCTTGCATAGGCTGGCATCACAATTTCTGGCGTGGGTTTTATGATTTGCGATAAAACCATAGCAATCACTCCAGCTGATAAAAGAGCAACCCCAACAGTTGAAAGCAACTTGGCAACACCTGAAAGCACAACCTCCTTGATTACTCTTTGCTTTTTGGAATCCGAACTGCTGCTTTTTCTAACTTCAAGATAACCAAAGCAAAATATAGACACAATTGTCAACAACGAAATGACTAAGATAAAGATAATATGAACTGTCATATCTTTTCCTCTGTCATATTCTCCAATGCCCGATAATCAATCTTGCCAGCCCGAGTCAATGGGAAGTCATCCAAGAATACATATTCGTCCGGTACGTGGCTCTCCGGGAGCTCAGTCCGGCAACGTCGAACGATCTGCTGTTCAAGGTTTCCTTGGTGGTCAGCGCCTGTCTTTGGAATCACATAGGCAATCGTCCGATAAGCTGTTTCATCGTTCTTGATTCCGACCACTGCGCATTTTTCTACATCCGGATCTCCGGAAATACATTCCTCGATACGCATCGGATAGACACGGACGCCTACCTTTTCAGGGCTCAGCTTATGATAGATTCGTTTGATCCGCCCGGTCAGCAGGATTTCTCCTTCTGGGCTTATCTTGGCCAGATCCCGGGTGCGGAGCCAGCGCTGCCCGTTTTCCTCAAAAATGACTTCTTCTGTCGCCGTTTCATTTTGATAATACCCCATCATCACGGTATCGGACGAAAGGCAGAGCTCGCCCTCCGTGTCATAGCCAAGCTCCGTATGAGGATCGTCGGGATCAGTGATTTTGGCATTTACGTTGCCCAAAGGGATTAATCCCTCGTCATTATTTTTCGTTGCGACCAGAATACAGGCGGAGCATTCCGTCATCCCATATCCATTTAAGACGGGTGCTTCCATCTGATTCCTTCGCAGTATGTTTTTTATCTCCTGCTCCCAGCTTTTGTTACTTGCTTCTCCACCATACATAATTGAATGGATATACGATAAATCCAGTTCTTTCTTTTTGGCTGCATGTACAAATCCGTCAATCTGTACTCTGCCAGCCGCAATATGGTTTGGTTTGCCATGTAAAATCAGTTTTCCCACAGTATCTGGTTTCGGATCGGGCGCAAGTAGTAACTCCATTCCATGACAAAGCGGTCCATGGCACGAAGCGCTGACCCCGAAAGCGAGGAAAAGTGGGACACATGCCAGATATTTATCTGCATCATGATAGTAAGAAAGCCCACAATTATTTGTCCTATTAAAGTTGATGTAATAAGAATTCAGATTTTTATTGGACAGCATAACGCCCTTGGGCATACCGGTGGAGCCGCCGGTATATTCGATCATAGCTAGATCATCACCCTTTACTTCCACAGCCTGAGGCGCTGCGCCTCCTGAGGAGTCCAGAAAGGTTTCCCAACTCATGGCGTCGGGCTTTTTATTCCGACTTTTCAGCCCATAAAGTAGCTTTATAAGAGGCGGCATGGAGGCCCCAAGGGGGACGAAAATGATCGTCTCGACCTTCGTCCCCCGTGAGGCTTCTTTTATGAGATCGCAGGCCAGATCCACTGCGAACACCAGCCTCGTTTCGGTGGAAGAAAGTTGCTCTCTCAAATCGGAAACGGGAGAGGTCAGCCCCAGCCAATTGCTAACGGCGCCCACCTTGTTCACCGCATAGAGAAGAGTAACAAATTCCGGTGTGTTCAGGCAGCACAGGCTGACAATATCACCGCTTTTTACCCCCAACTGCTGCAAAGCGGAGGCTGCCTGATCTACCATTTTAAACAAGGCGCCGTAGGATATCTTCGCTCCGAAGTAATTCAAGGCAGTAAAACCAAGACTGTCCGCACTGCAGCGCCGCAAAAAATCAATCATACTGCAGTCTGGGGAAAGAGAAGCCTGTATATCTGCCTCATCAGAATAGTATTTCAGCCATGGCTGATCAATCGACGGATACCCGATTAGTTTCTTTTCTTCTGCCATTCTTACATCTCTCCGATTACAGATTTCATATATGGGCTTGCAATAGCAAAACCATTCTCCATATTGCCCTATCTGAGCAAAATGGTGTACATTTTTGTTTTGATTTTTTTATGGCAAATCTGACTCAGATTTGAGCGAAAAACCAGTTCAGACAGGCAGTTAAATCTTGAAATAACAGGCCTTTTATGCTATTATTCTAATATTATGGGTGCACAGAATCGTACACCTTTTTGTTTTAGAGAAAATGGCAGGAGACGGCGCTGTATAAGCACCTTTGGCACGGTATAAAAGAGAAAAGGCATTGACGGTATACGGAGACGGTCAATGCCTTTTGTGATGCTCGCAGGCGCTTACATATCGTTTTGCCTTGTATCGAAAGGTGGACGGCGGGATACCCAGAACATCCGACGCCTGCTTCCCGTTCAATTCCCCGGCCTTCCATTGCCAGTATACCTTGTCGAAGATTGGAGACAGGGGCTGTGGCGGCCTACCGAACCGGACACCTCTGGCTTTGGCTGCGGCGATCCCCTCGGCCTGCCTCTGACGAATGTTGCTACGCTCGTTCTCCGCTACGAAGGAGAGCACCTGCAGGACGATGTCGCTGAGGAACGTCCCGACAAGGTCTTTCCCACGCCGGGTATCCAGAAGGGGCATGTCGATTACGCAGATGTCGATACCCTTTTCCTTTGTCAGGATGCGCCACTGTTCCAGTATCTCGGTGTAGTTCCGGCCCAGGCGGTCAATGCTCTTGATATAGAGCAGATCACCCCGTTTCAGCTTCCGCAGCAACTTCCTGTACTTCGGCCGCTGGAAGTCCTTTCCACTCTGCTTATCCGTATAGATATTGCCATCTTGAACACCGTATTCGTGCATGGCAATGATCTGTCGGTCTTCATTCTGATCTTTTGTGCTGACTCGCACATAACCATAGCTATTGCTCAATCGTTTCTCCTTTCCGTAAAACCGGCGGCAGGGTCAGCACGATCCTCTCCGCCGGATTATCTTTCGTAGTCTCTCTGCTGTCTTTTTCTCAAGAGTTCTTGACGCCTTGTATTGTTCCGGCGCTTAGCCTCCGCCTCCATATCCTGGAGCTTCTTTCGGATGCTCTCTTTTTCAGGTGGTGCCTGCTGGATCTGCTGCCCTCCATGGACTTGCCGCTCCCATGCGGCCAGATCACGGTTGTACTGCTCCACAAGGATCGTGGCCTCGTCATACAGCCGCTTGAATGCCTGCACGTCGGGATAGCCGTCCGCTTTCAGGATACCGGGCAGCCGGTCCATCCGGCGGTCGATCTCCTGCTGTATACCTGTAATCTTTTCCTGCAGGGCCTTGCGCTCTTTTCCTTTGAACAATCCAGTCGTTTCAGCGAGCTGCTTTTCCAGCTTTGGCAGCTCACCGTGCATGAGCTGCTTGACTGCCCTGGCTTCATCCTGCACCTTGACCATCAGCTTCTGCATCTTGCGATATTCCGCCATGTCAACGGAAAGCGTAGGCTTCG
>CADBMM010000231.1 GCA_902795795.1 uncultured Lachnospiraceae bacterium
CAGCTTCCGCATCCGATATGGCCTATGAAGTAGCTTCCGCATCCGATATGGATATGGAGGTCGTCAGCCTGGGTGACCTGTTCGATCCGGTTCACGTTGCTTCATCGTCAGATATGCTGCTGACGCAGCTGAATATGGATGAAAAGCCAGCTACGGTAGAAACAGAAGATACCAGATCCAAGGGCGTTATCATCAACCTGTTTGACTATGATCTCAGCAGAACGAATCCTAATAATGGTGATACTATGCTCAATGCCGGCGGCGGCGACCCAAAAGAGGGTATCAACGATTATTCTCCGCTCAAGTTCTATGGTCAGGGCGGTGAGCCAATACAAAATGGAGACCACAATAACTATACCTCGGACACTGAAGGCATGGCCAGACAGGGCATCGTGCAGTGTGAGCTCGGGACGGACGGATTTCCTGTATTTGATGACGGAAATACAGAGCAAAGCCTGGCAGTTCTTTTTTCTACAGAAAGTATTGATGGGGCAAAGAGAGTATATGCAGATTTGAATCATCTGTTTAAGCTCGAGGATGGAAAGTATACCTTCGACAGTAATGAAGACTATGCATACTATGATGAAGAAAACAAAGGTTTTGTATTATACAATCCGACATATGATGTAACCGGAGATGAAGGAGATGCCGGTAAAACCAGGCCGGTAGGCTTTTACCCGTTTAATAAGTATAATGCGGATGAGAAAAATGTTCACCCATTTGACGACCACTTGAACGAGGATGGAAGCAGCGGATATTATAATCACCAGCTTGGTCTGACAATGGAAGGAAACTTTTATCTTCCGGAGGATAAACTTGGAGAAAATGGCGAGGATCTGACGTTTACCTTCTCCGGAGATGATGATATCTGGGTGTTTATCGATGGCAAGCTGGTGCTGGATATGGGCGGCATTCACAAACCTACCAGCGGAACAATTGATTTTAAAAACAATAAAGTTACTGTAGCTGATTCAGTCGCTGATTGGGAGAGCCCCTGGCCTGTAATAGGATCGGAAGCAACGCTGTCTGAGCTTGTCAACCTTACACCCGGCTATCATAAGATGAACGTGTTCTATCTTGAACGCGGCGGTGTATATTCAAATCTTGCAATTGAAACGAATCTTTCCTGGGAAAAGCCGGATGACATGGTCACGTTCAAGGTAGAAAAACGCTGGCCGGAAAATATGGAGCATCCGAAAGAGGTAACAATCGATATCCTGAAAGTGAAGGGTGATCAGGAAGAAGTTGTCAAGACTCTCACCATGAACGATGATAATCTGATTCAGGAAGTCAGACTGCCCAAACTCGCGGAGGAAGGTGAAGAATATAAAGTCAGAGAAAAACCGATTTCCGGCTGGAAAGCAGAATATACGAAAGAAGATGCCGATGGCAATCCAGTTATCGACACAGTCTGGAAAAAAGCACCTGCTAAAGATATAGAAAATGGAGATAAGTATCTTATTGTTTCGGGAGACAGTATAATTACCGGTAGCGGCGGTGAGTCCATTCGGTCTTTTAAGGCCGAATTCAAGGATGATGAGATCATAGATAAGGGCTATGATTCATATCAGTGGAGTTTTATAAAGAACAACAAAGAAGAAGACAAGGAAGGCTATGCTCATTATTCTGATTTCTGGCTGTTGAAGCAGGGCGAAAACGCAATTGCCCTTAACAGTGATGGAGATCAGTGGTGTTTTACGAACAAAAATGGAAACGTTCCTGAAGGGGGTCCGGCAGTTTATTGTAATAAGCTTCGTGTTACACCCAATGATGATGGAACCATGAAGCTCTCTACGTATTTTTATTGGCGTCCTACGGTAGAACCGGATAAACATGACGACGAAAATGCGTATATTTATCTGACAATGAACGGCAGGAGAGCAGCATCGATCAGTCAAGATGATGCTTACTGGAAGATCGTGGATTTTGCAAATATTGCAGAAGGGAACAGATATCTTCTTCTTACGGATCACTGGAAGAACCAAAGGCAAAATCAGGGAGTACCCTATCTTATTATTTCACCTGCAGGAGGCGGCACCGGTCTTCAGACAACTGGTATATGGAGTATCGAAAACGAAGACACCGACAACGCGCGGTTCCCGGATGATGGATATGATGCATATGCATGGACCGTCAATAAGATCCCAGAAGGAGATGTAGGATACAACTATTATTTAGGCAGCTGGATGTTCCAGTCGCCAGATGCCAGATTCCTTTCTCTCAGAGCTCGACAGAGAACAGAGTCAGTTTGGATCCAGAATCCATGGGGAGGATGGCATTTGGAAAACAGAACCGTTACGGATGCAGCCTTTGAAGCTGTAGATAAAAACGA
>CADBMM010000232.1 GCA_902795795.1 uncultured Lachnospiraceae bacterium
AGCGAGGTCGCATCAGTTATAGCTATAGGCACGTCAAGGAGCTTTGCGATAGTCTGTACCAGATACGTTTTTCCCGAACCCGTAGGCCCGATCATCAGCATATTGGATTTCTGTATCTCTATCTCTTCATCCTTCAGGATATTGTCATCGGCAAGTATCCTTTTATAATGATTGTAAACGCCTACTGCGATGACTTTTTTCGCATGATCCTGACCGATCACATATTCATCCAGTTTAGCCTTGAGAATATGCGGTGCAGGCACATCCCGCCATTCAAGCTTTGGTGCTTCAGCCTCTTTTTCTTTTTTCTTTTTTACCTTATTGGTTTCCGGTATCTGATTTTTGGACATTATATCCGAAAAATCCAGGTTCGGCGGCAGATGCCCCATGATCGAAGACAAGTCTAACGGCATGTTCCGCATGCTTTCAAAGCTTCGCTGCAGACAGTCCGTGCATACATACATGTTTTCGGCCATCTTAACAAGCTTACCGGCCTTGCTCTCAGGACGGCGGCACATTGAACATACCTGTTCAAAACCGTCATCTGTGATATCGTTCATGTCATCAAAATTATCAGACATTATACTTCCTCTTTTACTGCATCATCAGTTTTCCGCTCTTCTCATGTCCAGACTCTTGTTGTATATTTCTTCCATCTCCGTATCTATGCGGAAGCTTGCTCTTGCGCACTCCAGCAGTCTGTTCCTGAGTTCTTCAGAATCCTGAAAATCTTTTTTATATTTTATAATGTGCTCAAGCTGGGCCCACCAGTCCATACCTATCGTCCTGAACTGGATCTCCACGGCCATCATCTTCTTATGGTCATGAAGGAAGATCGGCACTGCTATGATCAGATGCAGGCTTCTGTAACCGTTTGCCTTGGGCTTGGCCAGATAATCCTTTTCCTCTACCAGTATCACATCATCCTGATGCAGAAGTGCATCTCTGAGTCTGTATACATCGGAAGGGAACGAACAGATGACCCTTACGCCTGCGACATCGTCCAGATTCCTCTCTATGCTCTCGACTGTAAGTTCCAGGCCTCGCCTTTGAAGCTTTTCCTGGATGCTGTCGAGAGTTTTTATCCTGCCTCTGACGCTTTCTATGGGATTCCTGGTAAAAGGATCTCTTTCGCACAGCAGCGAATACTCTTCACTTAAAACGTGAAATTTAGTCTCGACCTCCATCATGGCACATTTGTAATATGCCATCAGTTCATAGTAGTCTTCCTTGTTTTCTTCGACCCAGGGTTTAAGCTTCTTGAAATCTTCAAAGCCGTTTTTTGACTGATTCATTCTCCTTCTCCCTGAACCGGTTTATTTGATCATTCCCTCGACGATACCTTTGACTGCTTCTATGCATTCCGGGAGTTTGGAAGCGTCTTTGCCGCCGGCCTGGGCCATATTAGGTCTTCCGCCGCCGCCTCCGCCTACGATAGCCGCAGCCTGCTTTATGATATTTCCTGCGTGAGCGCCGGCCTTTATTGCTCCGTCGGTAGCCATTGCAAGAAGGCTGACCTTTCCGCCTTTTGAAGAAGCCAGGACAACTACGCCTTCGCCTATTTTTTCCTTGAACTGATCTCCCAGATTACGAAGCTCGTTCATATCCAGCTCGGGCAGCTGTACTGCGAGCAGTTTAACGCCTTTGACTTCGGTCACGCTGTCCATGGCGTCGCCTGCCGAAGCGTTGGCGATCTTAGCTTTTAACGCTTCGTTTTCACTCTTCAAAGCCTTCAGCTCGGCAAGCAGATGTCCGACCTTCTCAGCTGTCTCGTCAGGATTCGTCTTAAGCAGAGCCGCAGTCTTATCCAGCTCTTTTTCCTTAGCGGAAAGATATGCAAGAACGCCCTTGTCGGTGATCGCTTCGATTCGTCTTACGCCGGCTGCTATTCCGCCTTCTGAGACGATCTTGATACTGCTGATAACTGAAGTATTCTTAACGTGTGTACCGCCGCAGAGCTCGACAGATTTTCCGCCCATGTTGACTACACGTACGGTATCGCCGTATTTCTCTCCGAACAGAGCCATAGCTCCGGTCTTCTTTGCGTCTTCCATGGACATCTCCTCGGTGACTACTTCAAGACCGTCGGCAATGTATTCGTTAACTATATTTTCCACCTCGGCGATCTCTTCAGCAGTCATCGCCTGGAAATGTGAAAAGTCGAATCTGAGTCTTTCCGGCGTTACCAGAGATCCCTTCTGTTCTACATGGCTGCCCAGTACCTTACGAAGAGCTGCCTGTAAAAGATGGGTAGCTGAGTGGTTCTTGCAGGTCGCGGAACGTTTTTCTTTATCTACACTGAGGGTAACGGTCTCGCCCTTTGAGATCATTCCGGATTCCATGACGCCGACATGTCCGACTCTGCCGCCTCTTAATTTAATGGTGTCTAGCACCTTGAAGGATCCGTTCTTACCGGTGATAACACCTGTATCGCCCTGCTGTCCGCCCATGGTCGCATAGAACGGTGTTTTGGCAACGATAACAGTGCCTTCCTGACCTTCCATAAGTGAATCGGCAAGCTCGGTATCGGTGGTAAGCGCAAGGATCTCAGATTCACCCTCAAGCTCTGTATAGCCGGTGAATTCCGTTGTTATTGCTGTATCGATAAGGTCATATACGGAATCTTCGCCGCCGCTGTATTTATGGCTGAAATTCATGTTGGCCCTGGCGGTCTCTTTCTGGTTCTTCATGGCTGCATCGAAGCCATCCTGATCTACCAGATATCCTTTTTCTTCGAGGATCTCCTTTGTAAGATCAAGCGGGAATCCGTATGTATCGTAAAGCTTGAAGGCATCGGCTCCGTCAAGAGTCTTCTTGCCTTCGGCAGCCATTTTATCTTCCATGTCGCCGAGGATCTTAAGTCCCTGGTCAATGGTCTTGTTGAACTGTCTTTCTTCGTTATCGAGGACCTTGAAAATGAATTCCTGTTTCTCTTCAAGCTCCGGATATCCGTCCTTGCTGCCCTCTATGACAGTTTTTGAAAGTTCTGCAAGGAAAAGATGATCGATTCCGAGAAGGCGGCCGTGTCTTGC
>CADBMM010000233.1 GCA_902795795.1 uncultured Lachnospiraceae bacterium
CTACGCACTCCACATGGTTTTTGAGTATCCTGACCGATCCGGACCTAATTTCTCTTTCAATCATCTTTCTTCCTTCGGTATTCTTATTACCAAGTTTTTGTTATTCCGTTTAAATCTTCGGGAACTACATTCTCGGACAATCTTGCGTATAAATCTTCTCTTCCGTTTATCAGGAACATATATCTGACTTTATCAAATAGTTCCGCATCGAAGCATATTGCAACGTCGCTTTTTATGAATTCCTCTGCCGTATCAATATAGTCCTGCATAATGAGCTCTGCTTCTCCGAGTTTGTTATCTCTGAAAAGTTCGCGAATATGTTCTTTTTCAGGCATGTATTTTTTCCACAATCGGAATCTTTCTCCGGCAGCGAATAAGGTTTTTTTCCAGCCGGTATCTTCTTCCTGCCTCATTTTCTTGTATTCTTCAAATTCAAACCCGTATCTTTTGGCCGACTCTACAAATTCGTCATCAAGGAGGTCTTTTTTTGCTTCCTCAATATATTTTTCATATGGTAAAGCGGTAGAAAAAACACAGCGATAATTCTGCCTTATGCAGTCAGATCTCTTTTTATTCTCCCAATTCTCTCCATATCTTTTAGAAAGATATTCCGAATAATTCGAAAGCGTATACAGAGGAACACCTTCCAAATATACCTTGGTCCTGTCTGTCCATTCTTTTCCCTTAATGCGAACCCTCTTTCCTCTTTGTTCCATGAGCGCAGTTTCCTCTGTCCCTTTTTCGGCGCACTGCCCTCCGAAAAGCTTCATAGCAGTTTTCATTGCCATCCTTCGGCTCGTTTCATTCAGAAATATTTCAGGCAACTTGCTTTTATTTGCAGCGACCCTTCTCATCTCTCTTTCATAGCAGTATACATAAGGGTTCCAAGGGTGCTTTCGTATGATGTGAATATTTATGCCTATTCCCGGTTTTGATAAAACTTTATATCTGTCCAGATCAAGCAGGAGGGTGTTGCTGTCTACCCAGCGAAAATAACATGCAGGTAATCGACCCATGTTTTCCGGAGTTTCGATCTCTATGCCGTCCGTCTCTTCTCCGATCTTTCTCATCTTATCCCAGTCCTCGAGGAACATTGCTACATCAATTTCATATCCTCGGATTTTTCCGTCTTTTACGGCATGAAAAAGCTGAGCACCTATAAGATAATAGACTGCATCATTCAATTCGCACAGATTGTCGAACTGATACATTATTTCCAACATTTTTTCCTGTTGCTGTGTCAATACTTAAACTCCCCGTATTTCTCTATGAAATAATTTTTTATCCAAGTCATGCAATATCCGTTGGCCACATTGTAAAATGCTTTTCTGTAACACTTTTCCGATTTTTCAACATCCCCTTTAAGCCCGTAGATATCTCCTTTATATTTCAACAGTTCTCCGTCTCGCGGCCATTTTGAAAGAAATTCGTCGCACTCCTTCATAAGCTGATCCGCATCCTTGCCGTCCGCTTTCTTCAAATCAAAGAATAACTTCTGGCGCATGAAGTAAAGCACTTCCGGTTCCTCTTCATAGTATTTGTATGTAAGTTCCTCAGCTTTTTCTTCATTGCAATCTCCGTACATTGTGTATAAAAGATCATCTATGTTATCGCAGATTTTACAAAGTCTTGATAGTTCCGGAGTCAGCTCCCTATTAACTTCATTTCGTCTTCCTGACAGAACTTTTCTGGCTACTTGATACTTACCGTTAAAGCAAAACGGGTACAGGGCTGCATACAAATAATCATCCGGCATATCCAAATAAAGACCCCAATACTTATAATCATCTGTGCTGATTTGCTTGAAATAAGGAGCGAAAAGGACCTCCAGCTGCATTGTCTCTCCCCTTTCAAGCATTTCTTTCGGGTTAAGATTGTATAGCTTGGCTTTGTTTTGAATCTCCAGTACGGTCCTTAATCCCTGCATTTTTCTGATGCGGGGATTCACCACATTTCTCTCATGCATTATCTCAAACCAAAAGTCCTTTTTTCTGACCTCACTGTCGTAAAAGCCTTTTACATCGATATGTTTGTCATACTCGTTTGTATAGACCTTGAACGGGATATCAAAATCCTTCACGAATATATGTGACTCCCTCTCTGTATGGGACGGAACTTCAAACCATGACGGTCCGTAATGATAGGCAAGATATCTCTCCGCCTGCTCCGGAACCGGCAGATATGTATCCTCGAATTTTACACGTCTCGGCTTGCCCCACATCTCAACCGGAACAATATGCTTCGGCGGAACAGGGCACACCAGGAAAGTATGAGTCGCTCCTTCTTCAGGATAATTGAACATCTCTTCCTCAAGCGCCCGTATAACTTCCTTTTTGCCTTCTTTCTTTTCCCTTTTCTTATACTTATAAAACTCTTCTAAGTATTCCCTTGATCTTTGTGAGTTTATGTTAGCATTCTGCGACTTCAGTTCTTTGTATATATCGAACTTTTTAACTACCTCTTCCTGCTCTTTCTCATCATTTGGAAGAGGATAATACAAGAACATATCTATAAACTGCCCTTGATCTCCTGTAGATCCTGTTAACCCTCGCATCAGCAGCGTGCTGGCTGTATTTTCATAACGCCAGTGAACATTCATATAATCTCCGCTTTCTGTTCGAATCATTACATGTCTGTCCTTAAGCCCTTCCTCTTCGATTGCTTTTATTACTCTCTCGGCATTTTTTGCGGAAATATGTACGTCGGCATCATCATCCCACGGTAAAAAGCCCTCATGTCTGAGGGCTCCTATAAGACTTCCGCCGGCAAGATAGTAATCTATATCATGCCTTTGACAAAGTTCATCGAATTCTTTTAAAAGTTTTAATAAATATTCTTGTGTTTCAGTCATATCACATGATAGTCATTCCGTCTACGCCGATTATCTGTCCGGTTATGTATCTTGATTGATCTGATGCCAGGAAAACAACCACATCCGCAACTTCTTCCGGCGTTCCGAATCTTTTCATAAAAATCTTGTCTCTGTTTTCTTCTATTTTTTCCGGACCTATGCTTTTGAACAGATCCGTTTCGATCATGCCCGGTGCAACCGCATTAACTCTTATTCCGTCTCCTGCCAATTCCTTGGCTGCAGATTTTGTAAGAGTAGCAACTGCGCCTTTAGAGGCAGAATATACAAGGCTTCCCGCACTGCCGTTTACGCCTACAATACTGGAAAAGTTAATGATACTACCGCTTTTCTGGCGTTTCATTAGTTTTGATGCCAGTTGAAGCATAGACATCGCAGCGAAAACGTTTACATCAAAGACCTCTTTCATCAGTTCCTTGCCAATCATTCCGATAAGAGAATCTTTCATTATTCCCGCATTATTGACTAATACATCTAATCTGCCCTGTTCCTTTTTTATCTGCATAATTGCAGTTTTGGCAGCGCTCTCATCTGTCACATCAAAGTATATAGGTATTACCTGTGTATTATTGTCCTTCGACAGTTTCTCACAGACTTCGTCGATACATCCTTCTGCACGCGCATTAGCGTAAACGACAGCCCCTTCTTCTGCAAAACTCTTTACTATCGAAGCCCCGATACCTCTGTTGCTTCCCGTGACTAAACACACTTTGTTTTCAAGTAATTTCATATCCTGTCTCCACGAACACTACCTGGCAATTCTGTTCATTTTTCCGTATTCGCCTACATCGGTATTGCCCATTCTGATGAAGCCGGCAACTCTCTTCATGTCGAACAGCATGGCATACAGCACCTTGTTTTCACGAAGAATCTGGTTAACCATATGAGACTCCAGATACACTCCGTAGAAGGTCTTTCTGAAATCATCATGAACCAAAGCCAATCCGGCAATTGCGTATTTATCTGTCTCAAGATTGAAGCTGTCATGCGCGATAATCCTGTCGCCGTCACGAATAATAAAGCTTCTTCCTATGCCTCTTCCTATTCTGTCTGTCAGTTCTTCCTTCAGCTGATCGGCAGAATAGGATTCCGAATACAGAGGATGGCTCATCATCAGGTCAACAATTTTATCTACATCTTCAATAGTCGCTTCTTCGATTTCTACATCAGGCTTAAACTCTCTGTATGAATCAAGTCTGAGAGTTCTGCCGTATTCTGCTGTGAATCTGTCACTAAGTCTCTCATGAAGAGCTCTGATGGTGTCTCCGTCGGAGCATACTCTGTCAACATTTATCTCCACTAAATGATCGGCTACCTCGTCCAGATCACAGTCTCTCTTTAAGCTGAAAACATGTGAGCCTTGGAAATACTTAAATACTACAGCATTAAGTTCGCCGTCCTTTTCTGAGTACCACAATGAAATATTAGGGTCTTCCAATCCGTATACTTCCAAG